>JAHLVZ010000248.1 GCA_019058165.1 Candidatus Heimdallarchaeota archaeon | reverse complement strand
CCTCAATTGGTTCGGAAAATAAGGAAATTAAAGAAAAGCGTTAAAAAGGGAAGAAAAACGAAACCAATATTGGTTAGTAAAAGAGAGGAAATTATTAAAAATAGTTTTGATGATCATAAAAAAACATTGGAGCGAGAAATTGATCAACCTGAGACATTAGATATTACTAAGAACAATTCTATCAAAAAGGAGGTTGAGATGTAAATGCCACAAGGAATTATAATTACGGAATGGACGGAGGACCAGGGTTTAACCGTTAAGCTGAATCATCCTGAAGACATTGAAGCAGATTTAGATGATATGATGCGCATTTTTTACGCACATATTACAGGCGCAGGAGAAGCAGGAAATGTTTTGGTGAGATTAGAAAAAGCACGTTCTAATGTATCAAGTTACTTTACAGGTATGGAGTCTGAAACACCGTTTATGATTAATTTAATGCTTGATTTAGGAGAAGAACCTGAAATGTTTGGTGAAACGGTGATACATGATATTCAAGAAACAATATTAGGTTTTTTAAATAAGATGGGAAAGGATGTTTCTCAAGATTATGAAATTGTCAAAGAATTAAGGTTATATATAAAAACCGCACTGTTTATGTTAGAACGCCTTAAAAACTTAACAAAAGAACAAAGGTTGGCACAAATCTATGTCAGTGAAAAAGGCAGGTCAATTTTACAAATTCTTCAAGACAAACCATTATCTAGGAAAGAATTACAAGGACTCATTGAAGAAAAATTGAATAAATTAATAACCAATATTGAGATTACCTTGGATCCTTTTGTTAAAACTGGTTTAATTAAACAAGATTGGGTTGAGGGAGATTCTGATATCTCCTTGTTTCTATTAAGTGACTTTTCTTTGTTTAGAACACCTGTGGCAAAATTAATTGAAGATGCAAAAAACAGACTTCCTACACCTACGTTAGCAACAAAATACCTTGAAGAAGTAAAAAAATACTTTACCAACTATCAACCCTCATTTGAAGACAATTTAAAAATTGCTCAAAATATGATGAATCCCGATAAATATGATTATATCTCACTATTTAGAGAGAGAGCATATCCACTAAACAAGATACCCAGAGGACCTGGAGAAAGTATAGAGGAAGTTGGTGGTTTCTTAAAAATTTTGGAAGATGATAATATTATAATTATTCTAGAAGATGAGAAGAACCTTAAGTGGGTATTATTATTTACAGATGTTATTGCGCATACATTTTTTCCTGAATATTTGATTGAAAAAATACGTAAGGATAGTATGGAAGGAAAGTTAAAGAAGAATATCGCAATTAAGCACTTAGAATTTCTTGAAGAAACATATAAAAAATAGAAGGGTGAACAGTCTAACATGTCTGATGAGAAAGATTCTGCAACCATGCAAGTATTAGAGCTTATAGGCTTAGCTCATGATGAAGTTAATACTTATTTTAAGATTACAGGAAGAGGTCCTGTTATGGTTGGCGAAATTGCACTTTTAGCAGAAGTTGAAGAAGAGAGAGCAGCAGAAATTGCAGAAAATTTGTTTAATAAAGGCCTTATAAGGCAAATCCCGGGCAATATGCCTATCTATGAAGCTTTACCCCCATATGCAGCACTCTTGGGACAAATCCATCAATTTAAGGAAACTATAAAAACTTTTCAAGAAGTAACTCCGCAACATATCAAAGAACGATTTGATTCACTCGAAACTCATTCAGCAAAGCTAAAGAAACTAGATGATTATCGTGCTTATCTTCAAGTAATGAAAACTAAACTTCCAGAACAAATAAAATCACAGTTCGATAGGTTTGAAAAAGAGCTTGAACAAGTAAACAAGTTTCGAGATGTTCGAGCTTTCATTCTTAATTTAAAAGAAATAGTTCCCGCGGAAGTCACTAAGGAATTTGGACTGATGGAAAGCCGTTTGGATGGTATGAAAACTGAGATTTCTAATCGATTTGAAAAGCAGTTTAGAATTGGTGCTTTGAAAAGCATGGCAGAGAAAATTGTTTCCCGAGTAATTTCGGAGCAATTTAAAGAAATAACAGTCCTCTTCCGTGATAAATTCGTCCAAACTACACAAAATATGTTAGATCAAGTAGTAGAACAATTAGGAAGTATTACGGATACTGCTGGTGAGATAAGTTCCGATTTGGGCACCGTTTTCGCAGATGTCGAGAGCGGTTTAAAGACAACCTTGGAAGATTTAGAAAATAGGATTTCAGGAGTCTATGACGATATAATTTCAGGCATACAAGAACTAAAGAATGCATTTAGAACTGAAATTTTCGAAACAATTCAAAATGACATAATTAATAACATTATCACTCAACTTGATAGCTCAGCATTAACAATGAATGAATTCTGGGAGAGATCGAAAGAAGTGTCATTATTAAGTTTTAAAGATGTATGGTTTGTTAGAAGCCTTGAAGGCATTAAAGCACAAATTAATGAATCGTTAACTAGGGTGAAAATGCGTGTTCATATTGTTGCACCAAAATTAGAATATATAGATCTTGTAGCACTTTCAAAATTAAAAAAACATATTAACATCAGAATTTCAACCAATTTTGATCTAAATAATCCTGAAGATCAGATGCGATTTAAGCAAATTGAAGAGTTCCCAAATTTTGCTATAAGATATTATCCTCGTGAAAACCTATGGTCAATTAATAAAGATTTTGAAGAAGTCATTGTATGTGTGGTATCCAAAACTAAAGAAGGAGAATTTGAAATTGCAGGAATGGGATCTGTGCTCGAAGAACATGTAAAATTATTTGCTTCAGTCTTAGAAGATGTGTGGATTCAATCTAAAAAAATGGAGCAGGTAGAGATTCT
>JAHLVZ010000247.1 GCA_019058165.1 Candidatus Heimdallarchaeota archaeon | reverse complement strand
GAACTGCAGATAACAAGGATGAAATTGTTTGCAGAATTCATGCGATAAAGGCATGGTTAGATGCTGGTTTGAAACTTCCGTGCAATATTAAATTCGTCATCGAGACAGAAGAAGAAAGCAGTAGTAAGAACCTCACAGATTATGTAGACAAAGATCTTGATTTCTTCAAGAACGTTGATGGGTGCATATGGGAGTTTGGTGGAAGCAATAGAGAAGGACTACAAGAATTCATTCTTGGTGTAAAAGGCATATTGTATGTCCAATTATCAGTAAAGCAAATGAATATTGACTCGCATTCTGCAAGTGCAACACATCTTCCTAATGCTGCAGAAAAACTCATGCATGCGGTGAATTCTCTAAAGGATAAAGAAGGTAGAATCCTCATTCCGGAATTTTACGATGATATAGAAGTTATAACAAACGAAGAATCCGAAGTAATCAACAATTATAATTTCTATCCTGATGAAATGAAGGAACACTACGGTTTAGAAGAATTCCGCTTTGGAATGAATAATGAGGAAGCAAAAAATGCCTACTTTACAAAACCAACTTGTAACATTTGTGGGATTACTGCTGGGTATCAAGGAGTAGGTGGAAAAACAGTTATTCCAAAAGAAGCATCTGTGAAAATTGATTTCCGCTTAGTCAAAAATCAAGATCCAGATGAAATCCTCAAGAACCTACGAAAATACCTCGATGATAACGGATTTACTGACGTAAAGGTTGATTGGTCAAATGGATACCCACCTTCCAAGACATACGTCAATGATGATTTCGTAAAACTCTGTCAGAGAGCTAACAAGAGAATCTACAATCATGAAGCAGCAGTTCAATCAACTTCAGGTGGTTCAGGTCCAATGTATCTTTTCGGCGATCACATGCCTGTTGTTTCTTTAGGGTGTGGGCATGCAAATACAAATGCTCATGCTCCAAATGAGAATATTTACATTGCTGACTTCATCGATGGAATGAAAATGATTGTAACAGTCATAGATGAATTCAAGAATTGGAAATAAGAAATGATGAAATAATCTATTTTGTTTCATCATATTCAATCTTTTTTTATAAGTGGAATAACACAAATGAAATTGCTATTGAATTGAAGAAAAAAAAATAGATAGGAAATTTGTTCATGCTGTGAACAAACTTATCCCTTATTTTTTCTTGTTAATATTCGAATCTTTTTCCTTAGAAATATCTTATTAATAGTTACGGATATTGTGCAAACGATTCCAATAATCAAATATGCCTTGAAATTGAATGAGGATGATGTAGGTAAGCTAATATTTAATTTAGTTATGGAAATCGGATTTGACCAATCATAAAATCCAACAGATATTAATTCTGTAATTATTAATAATTCATCAAACACAGAGATCTCATCTATAATGCTATCTGTTTGTAAATAACCAAGTTCTATGGGATCACTAATTTGAGAGATATCATAAATTGTAAGGTATTTACTAAAACTTGTGACAAATACAAAGTGGTTATGTATTTTTACATTTGCATTTTGTAGTGATACACTAAATGTCGCTAATTCTATAGGATTTGCTTTATCAGTGACATTTATTGCTATTGCTGTGCTATTTGCGGTTTCAATATAGACAATATTATCCTTTTTTGCTAGTCCAGTTACTTTATCAGCATTACAACTAACTGTACAATTTCCTAGCTTCGTTGGATTCGTATAATTTGTAAAATCAAAGACACCAAAATAAGTTACAAGCTCTTCTTTTTTAGCCAATAAATAACCATAAGAATCCTCATAGTGGCTTCCTTGAAGATTTTTTAGATAAGATAAATCTCCTACCAATAAATCTTCATTTATTTCTTCTATTATTCCACCTAGAGTTGAATTCTCACCACTACTAGTAGCTAAAACCAAATCGGTATTGATTACAGCAACTGTTTCACTCAAGAAGTTAGTGATGAACACATAAGATTCATTAATTTGTCCTTGGAAAGTTTTCTTCTCAATAAATCCAAGATTCTCATCCAATGTATATCTAACTAAGATTAAGGTATAATTTTCTGGAGAAGACGTAGGTGCGACATAGTAAGTATATACATTGTCTTCGAAATAAACGACTTCGTTTATTGAATAGTCAATGTATAAATTGTTTTTGTAAGCTATATTTATTCTGTCACTTATATCATATTGATATAGTGAATCATACATATAGAAATACAAGCGATTCTCCCAAACGTGAAAATTAGAAGGAAGATAAATAGCAATTGGATTATTTAAATCAAGCTTATCATCTTTTGGATTAAATATCCCTCTGCTCGTTATACCAGTAAAAGAAGCAATGCTAATTGTGAAAATCAATATTGCTAAAATTAAATATTGTAAGTTTCCCTTTCTCATATTTATCCCCACATAGTTTATAGCTAACTATATATTATAAATATAACTAAACTAAAAAAAACTTACCAGAATACCTGTTATAGAAAAAGGAAGAATTTGGTGTGAGAAACTATTTACTAAAAACCAATCAATTTTCAATCCCATTTGTAGCTTTGATATGTTCTATAATTACTATTCCAGCATTTGTTATCTGGCTACGGAAGAGAAGAAAACACCTCAAAATAGCTATTCAATAAAAAATCAAAAAAATAGATAAGATTGGTTTCAATAACCAATTTACTTTCTTTATTTTCATTATTATTAAATAAAAAAAGAGGATAGGATTATTTGAAAACTAATCCTATATGTATCCTACTAGACCCGCTCCGCCATTAATAAGCATTAACAAGCCTAGAAAGATTGTAGCAGTCAATACCATAACAACAAGTAAAGTATTGATACTTGGTCCAGCTG
>JAHLVZ010000075.1 GCA_019058165.1 Candidatus Heimdallarchaeota archaeon | reverse complement strand
ACTTGTGTGAGTATCCTTCAAGTACAACTACACCATCTTTACCATTACCTGGTTTTGGTTTCCTCATCAGCTTTATAGCTATGGGATTCGTTGCAGCTAGTGTTTACATGATTCAAAAAAGAAGGAAATAAATTCTAAATAATAACAAATCGCAGTTTTTCTGCGATTTATTATACTTTTTTTATGCTTATACAATTCCTTCTTAGTAAATAAAAAAAGAGAAATCAGAGTAAATCTGATTTATTGTTGGATTACTATTTTCTTCTTCTAACTAATACCATTATTGTGGTTAAAGTTCCAAGAGCACCTAGAGCAATTAAGTATTCAAATCCTGGGAATGGCCAAGTTGGTCCACCTAACTGGTAGCTTGGTAAATTATATCCTTGTTGTTCTGTATGGTAGTCATAGTTGTACTCAAAGATAGTACCGTTTGCTGTGCCAGAGACATCGCCTTCCATTCTCATTCCAAGCATAACACCTGTAGCTTTCGTATAAGCGAATTGGTATTGATGATCAATTGTCATATTTAGAATAGAAGATTTAGTACCTGTTACGTATACTTCATCTATTGCACCTGTTAATAAGAATTCAAAAACGAAATCTGTTGTGGTGTTATAGTAAGATGCTTCAATAGCGAATCCGTTTGAATAAGTTTCACTTAAAATTGTTCCATTATTATTAATACCATTTACAACATCAATCCAATCATCCCAAGTATCAGCTTCAACACTAAGGAAAGGTCTCATTAGTATATTTTCATGAAAGATATCCGCAATAATTGTATCATTCCATTGCATTGTACTAATTATTTCCACTGTAATTATTGGAGCAATCATATAGTAGAATAGTGTGGAGAGATCGGAAAGTTCAGATTGGCCTATTTCACTATAAGCACCTGCTGAAATGTTATACGTTACATCAGTTGGTTGTACATCGGTTACATTTAATGTGACTGAATTTCCTGGATTGAAATATTGTCCATCAATTTCGAATCCTGTATTGTCAGTACTATTAATACCTAAAGTAACATTCATTGATGATTCAATGACATCAAAAACAAAAATATTACCAATAGAAACTTGATAAACACCTTTTGTAGTTTGAGTAGCTAAAATCAATCCTATCAAAAGCAATGGTAAAGCAATTTTTACTGCTTTTTTCATTATTTGTTCAACCTCAAAATATTATATGAGATAATTATCCTTGAAATATTAAAAGGGTAACTATTCAAGATTTCTTGTTCCACTCTTAAGTGAATTACATGAATTTCTGTTTTCTTATACTGAAAATCACCAAAAGACTTTTTCATTAAAAGTTTTTGCAGAAGAGTATATTTACTAAATTATAGGATGAATTAATATTATGACATTAGCAACTCTAGAAACTTCTAAAGGAGTTATTGAAATAGAGCTCTTTGATGACGCAGCTCCAAATACTGTAAAAAACTTCGTTTCATTGATTGAAGCTGGTTTTTATGATGGTTTAACTTTTCATCGAGTAATAGATGAATTCGTTATTCAAGGTGGTTGTCCTCAAGGAACAGGAACAGGTGGTCCAGGTTATAAGATCCCTTGTGAAACCAGCGGTCCAAAACAAGTTCACAATAATGGTGCTTTAAGCATGGCTCATGCTGGCTTAAATACTGGTGGATCTCAATTTTTCGTTGTTTTAAATAAAAACAATTGTTCACATCTTAACAAGAAGCACACTGTTTTTGGTCAAGCAATAAGTGGCTTCGATTCCGTAGTTAAGAAAATTCAAAAAGGAGATAAAATCCTCAAAGCTACAGTGAAAGATGTGAGTGAGAAAATTAAGAACTGGGAATTAAAGAAAGTATAATCTTTTCTTCCAATTCCTTTTTATTAAGGATTAATTCCTTAATTCTCTTTTTTTGGTTCTCTTTTGAAATAGGTTATTTCTGAATCCCAAGATATTTCTTTTCTACAAACCGGACAGGATCCTGTTACCTTTACCGCTTCTTTCATATGACTCAGATGACCCTTCACACCACAGTAGATGCAAACGCCTAATTCAGAGTCAAAATCCAAGTTCATCTTGCATACGGGGCATCGAGCTATTTCTTCTTTACAAGCAGGACAAGCCACCATGGATTCATCTATTGGTTCACCACAATAGAAGCAAGTTTGTGTTAAATCGGTTCTTACTGAAGGTAATTCTTCATCGTGTATATTATCAGAATGTACTTTCTGAATAGATAATACACCGGAGAAAGAATTGAATGAACCATTTATTTTTTCTTCCTTTAATAGAGTAACAACTACATCATCCGCTAGTGATTGATCACAATTGTATTTTGTTTGTATATCTATCAAGCTCATTTCTTCTTTATCTTGCATTAATGAGAATAATTCTGGCAATTCCTTTAACATTCTTACTCGTAATGCTTCTGTTTCATTATCAAGTACTTTTTCTTCTTTTTTATCCACTAGTTTACCAAATGTTTCATCCCAGACATTTGTAACAACTCGTTTTACGTTATCTAACGTTAGAGCTTCCTTTACTTGGGTAAGAATTCTAGTATCTTTAATCCCTAAAAGCTCTTTAACATTCCAGATCTTAATTTCACCATCTACTGAGAGAGTTAAGAGTAAAGAACCATCTAAACTAAAGCTTACACTCGAGATAGCATCTTTGTGGTCTGTTATGGTATTAATGATCTTATTTGTTTTAGTATCCCAAATTCTTATGACCTTGTCATGAGAACCGCCAGCAACAGTTTTTCTTTTAGGATGATGAGTAACGGAGGATATCGAGGAATCTATGGCAGCAATTACACTAATTTCTTTTACTTTCTCTGCATCCCAAATTTTAATTGTTCCATCACTAGAACCAGTTACTATTACTTTACCATCGGAACTATAGGATAAATCAGATATAGGACCAAAATGACCTTTTAATTCCCCCACTTTTTTCCCGTTAGCTACTTTCCACAAAATGATCTTGTGATCCCAAGATGCAGAAGCCAAGAGATTAGCTATTGGTGAGAAAGCAATTTTTGTAATGGTGTTTACGTGATATTTTAATTCTTGAGTTTTTTTCCAATTCCTCTTAATGTTCCATAATCTTATTTTGTTATCTGCAGTCGCTGAGGCTAACATTGTTCCAGTTTTATTAATTGCTAAACTTGTAACAGCTCCCCAGTAACCTCTAAGGATTTTAATTATATGACCAAGAAAAGCATCCCAAACGATAATTCTTCTATCCAATGAACCTGAGATTAGTAATTTGCCATCTGGTGAAAATAACAAGCTAGTGATCTTTTCTTTATGACCCTTTAACACAAGCAACTCTTTTTTCGATTCTACATTCCAGAGCCTAATGAATCCTGAGTCATAACCTGCAGCAATTACTGAGCTATTTGGAGTAAATGTAACAGCAGAACATATTTCCGCTTGATTTTTCGTATTAATTTTTCCTTGATGGTCCATTATACTATTCATCCTATTTGTTTCACTTTTTAATTATCTCAATTAATTTGAGATAGTAATTTGAATAAATGTTTCCAAATATTCATGTTTTTGTTCTAGAGAGTAATAGGGCGTTGGTGTTTTTATACCTCTCTGAAAACTAATTTATGGAATTGACTCATCCTGAAGACAATTTGTTGTGAGCGCAAAAAATTGCTTTCCTTTGATGGATATTCCAGATCATCATTGAGGTATGTGTAATGATATCTGATTCGATCTCCCAAAAGGTTGCATCTATTTTTGAGGATTTTAATTATAGAGATTATGAGTATGAATTATTACTTACTTCTTTCCGTGGGGTGCTCAC
The DNA here is from genome assembly GCA_019058165.1 of Candidatus Heimdallarchaeota archaeon. Classification (GTDB taxonomy): domain Archaea; phylum Asgardarchaeota; class Heimdallarchaeia; order JABLTI01; family JABLTI01; genus JABLTI01. Next base: position 9,832 of record JAHLVZ010000075.1, on the reverse strand, counting down.
AAATCCAGGAGGAACTATTGCTCGAGTAATTCTTATTGGTCCACCCGGTTCAGGAAAATCTTATGTTCTGAATAATTTTCAAGCAAAGACACAAAAAAGACGAATTATGAATAGAGAAACAAATTTTCAGCTTAAATGTGTTAATGTAAACTGTATCAATCATGCTTCTACAAAAACTGTTGTTCTAGAAATTATCCAAAAAATCGATCCGTATTTTTATGCTAATGTTGATGAATGCCAAACAGCTGAATTGCAATACATATTAGCAGATATTTTACTTGCAAGGAAGGTTCATCTAATAGTAATTTTTGACAATATTGATGATTTAGTCGAAAAGGAACCTGAAGAAGTTAATTCCTTAATTTACGGCTTTCAAAGGTTTTCAGAAGGGAAAAATGATAATGAACCAAACCTTTTCTCCCAAATTTTGGTTGCTCGAGACCTAGAATTCATTGTGGAACTTGACAGAAGTGTTTTCCGAAAGATCATAACTGATGTGATTCCATTCGAGCCTTACACTGCTGAACAAACTTTTCAAATAGTTAATACTTTTGTAAAGAAGAAAGTGAAACGCAAAATTGCAGAAGAAACCATCTGGTTCATAGCATTGATTGCTCGAGGGAACATGCGATTAGCCCTTGAATTAATTAAAAAAGCAAATCACTTAGCAGGTATAAAGCACTCTTTAACTATTATACCAGAGCACATACGAGCTGTCAATAAAAAGCTGACTGATTTCCATATTACAAAACAGATGCTAGAAGAATATCCTATAGGGTATAAATTAATGCTATTAACAATTGCCAGACGATTCAAATCTGCCTCGAGAGCTTTTCTTAACTTCCTTGATTTGCCAAGTCTATACATTAGCATTTGTGAAGAATACAATCAGATGAAGAATGCCAAGTATTTTTCTGACATTCTAAATGATCTCGAGAAAATAGCGATTATTTCTCTGCATAATGTTGAAAGAGATATTTTTCTAACCCTTTCTGACATACCAGCAAATCAACTAGCTTTGTATTTGGAGAAGAATCTAAAACAAAAAAGAAGAGATAAACCATACTTCCTATAATAAAATATGAATCTAAGAATCGATAGCAAATTGTTTAAAACCTAATGAAGTATTCTGATAGTAGATGATAATGAAAGAATACGATATAATTTCAATTGGTGGCGGGCCTGCTGGTTTGACAGTAGGATTATATGGCAGTCGATACGGATTGAAAACTTTAGTTATTGAAAAGAAAATATTTGGGGGAGCAATGGCAATTTCACCCCTTATCGAAAATTACCCTGGTATGGAGCCAATCAAAGGCACAGATTTAACTAATCGTTTTAAGCAGCAAGCAGCATTTTATGGTTCCGAATTAAGAGATTTAACTGATGTTTCTAGTTTAGATCCTGACGAGAAAATAATTACTTTGAATACAGGTGAACAATTCAAAGCTAAGGTTATAATATTCACAACTGGTAGTAGAGAAAGAAAATTGGGTGTTGAGGGAGAAGAAAAATACACCGGTAGAGGTGTTTCTTGGTGTGCTACTTGTGATGCTAACTTCTTTCGAAATAGGAAGGTCATTGTTGTTGGTGGAGGAAATTCTGCAGCTATTGAAGCACTACATCTTGTTAAAATAGTTGGAGAAGTCTCCATGGTTCATCGTCGCGAACAACTTCGCGCAGAAGCTGCGTATATCAAGCAGATAGAAGAAGCAGATGTTGGTTTTCATTGGAATTCTGTAGTAAAGGAAATACTCGGTGATGGTAGGAAAGTAACCGGTGTTAAACTTTCTAATGTTAAAACTGAAGAAGAACAAGAAATTACTCTTAACGGTGTCTTCATTTCCATTGGTTATGATCCTAATAATGAATTAGCAGCTGAAGCAGGTATTGAGCTGAACGAGAATGGGTACGTTATTGTTGACAACAAAATGCAAACAAATATTGAAGGAATATACGCTGCCGGAGACATTACAGGTGGTCAAAAGCAACTCACCGTTTCTACAGGTCAAGCTACTTCTGCTACAATGAATGCTTTCCTTTACATGCACGGCGGTAGTTGGTATAAATAGAGATTTTGTGTTGTTTCCTCAAACAACCTTTATCTTTTCAATTTTGTCTATAATTAAATTATTGTAATTAATCTTGGATGGTTTTGTTTCGTTTGAAGCTCTTAGTTTCCCCTCAAAATTCTTCTGAAGCAGTGGAATGTGTTAATGGGGGAGCTGACATTATAGATGTGAAGAATCCTGCTGAAGGTTCTCTTGGAGCCAATTTTCCTTGGGTTATTAGAGAGATTCGTAGTATCATCCCAGATCAGATTCCACTTAGTGCTACATTAGGTGATGTTCCGTATAAACCTGGCACTGTGGCTTTAGCGGCATTAGGTGCAGCTCATGCTGGTGCGACATACATTAAGGTCGGATTATTTGGAACTAAAACTATTGCAGAAGCAATTGATGTTATGTCAGCTGTTACTAAAACTGTTGTTGAGTACAAATTACCTGTTTCTGTTGTTGCATCTGGGTATGCTGAAGGAGAAGAAATCGGATGCATCAATCCCTTGCTTATCCCTGAAATTGCTCATAAATCATCTTCGCATTTCGCTATGATTGATACTTGTAATAAAAAAAATGGCAAATCTATTTTCGATATTTTATCAATTGAGGATTTGAAACTCTTCATTAACAATTCTAGAAAGTTGAAATTAGGTAACGCTTTAGGTGGTTCTATAACATTAGCGCATATTCCCATTCTGAAGAAACTAAAACCAGATATAGTTGGTATTCGAGGAGCGGTATGTGAAAACAATGATAGAATTAAGGGAGAAATTCGTGCAAAGCTAGTACTTGAATTTAATAAGAAACTTAAAGATCTTTGATTCCTTCTTCAGCGATTATTTCTTACTAATGAAAAACCGTTCTAGGATACCTCTTGCTTGTCCAAGTTCTTTATCTGTTAATTCAGGTCTTTTCCCAATATCATCACTTGTATACTTATTTGCATCAGGTGCTCCCAAAAACATTCCTTCTGAATGAATGTTATGAATAATTTGAGAGGGAAGTTTTCCTATTGGTAGGATATCTCCTTTCTTTAATCCAGCGATATTTGTAGCCACATGATATCTTGCCACACCATCAGTAACTAAACATTTCCAATTTTTCGCGTCAATATTTTCAATAGTTAAGATTTCTCCACATAGAATATCTATCGCATCTGCAAAATCGTCTGAGAATCCTTTTGTGAGTCTTTCTCTTAAATTATAGAAAAAACTTCTAATGAAAATTAGAATTGCAGCTGAATTTTTTCCATCAATCCCTCGAGTGTTCATTGTTTCTTCCCACTTCTCTGGAAAGGAATCAAAGATATCTTTAGCAAAAATTTCGACATCACGTAATTCTTTTGAATGCAATATTTGTTCTAATGGTTTATAGCTCCATTTCAAACTCATTAATTTACTTTTTATCTCTTCTAATCTAGTTAGAATTTTTTGACGATTAAGTGATAGTGGAATTTTCTTATTCTGCACAAGATCAGTGAAGTATTTGGTTATCCCCTCTGCAATGATTATTCTTGAATCCGAATCAATTCCAGTCAATTTTTACACCTTTTTTCCTTTTATCTTTATATAATTTAATTTCTGAATTCTTAATAATTTTCCTCATATCAAAATTTTGCTGTTTTCGAAGAGAGAATACTTTCGGTCAACCCTCATGTAAGCGCTTTTAAAACTAAGTGCAAATGGTTTACTTAGAAATACATCAGAAACCTAAAGCGAAACAAAAAACCATTGAATTGAAGAGGATAAATTATATATGATAACTCTTTCTATCTCCTAAGAAACGAAAGAATCATATTAAACTGGGTGTTTGATTTATTTCAGGAGAAATAAATATGTCAAAAAAGAAAGAGGAAGCGGAAAAACCGAAGAAGAGTACTTCCGCCAATAAGAAAGAAGAATCTCAAACTCCACTTGACGAATTAGTGGAAGATGCCTATAAGAGTGTTTTAGAGGACGACGAAGAAGAAGTAAAAGAAGTTAAAAAAATCAAGACGATTTCTAAAGCGGCCAAGAAAGCTACAGCGAAAGAAGAGAAAGCTAAGAAGGCTGCTGCGAAAGCTGACGGAACCTCGAAAACCAAGAAAGAAGAAGCTAAAGAACCTAAACTAGAAACAGCTGCTGGTGATTATTTCGATGCTATCTCTCGAGATGATGAAAAAGAAATACCCGTTCAAACTCTACCAGGTGTTGGACCAGCTACTTCTCACAAACTAAAAGAAGCGGGTCTAACAACGATTAGATCAATTGCTCTTTCGAGTGTTAGTGATTTAGTTGATACTGCTGAAATCGGTGAGAAAACAGCTTCTAAACTCATTAAGATGTGCCAAGAGCAAGTTGGATTAACTTTTAGCACTGCAGATACTCTTTATACTGAACGTTTAGGGCTCGAGAGAATAACTACTGGTTCTGATAATCTCGATGAATTATTTGGTGGGGGAATAGAAACAGGCGCTATAACAGAGCTTTTTGGTGAATATCGTACTGGGAAAACTCAGATCGCTCATCAGTTGTGTGTGACTGTCCAGCTACCAAGGGAACGAGGTGGTTTAGACGCAAAAGCTGCTTATATTGATACAGAAGGAACCTTCAGACCAGAAAGACTCGTTGAAATGGCAGAAAGGTTTGAACTCGACCCAAAAGAAGTTTTAGCAAATATTACCGTTGGTAGAGCATATACTTCAGACCATCAAGTTAATTTGTCTCGAGATATTAGTGCTATTGCTCGAGATAAGAATATCAGATTAGTAGTTCTTGATTCACTTACTTCTCACTTTAGAGCGGAATACATAGGTAGAGGAACACTTGCCACTCGACAACAAAAACTAAATCAGCACATTCATTTCTTGCTGAAACTAGCAGAGATGCATCACGTAGCAATTCTAGTAACGAATCAAGTCATGGCTCGACCAGATTTCTTCTTTGGAGACCCAACGGCACCCATTGGCGGCCATATTGTTGCTCATTCCTGCACAACTCGAGTCTATCTTAGGAAATCAAAACAAACAAAACGTGTTGCACGTATCGTAGATTCCCCAAACTTACCTGAAGTCGAAGCTATATTTGAGATTCTCAGTGATGGAATACATGACGGATAAAGCAAAAATTTCTCATAGTGAAGGGATTTCCCTTCTAGTTTCATTTTTTAATTCAAAAAAATAAAAAAGAGATTTTCAAAATAATATCTAAAATTAAGAAAAAAGAGGAAAATCGGTATAAATGATCGAAATCATCTATACCCTCCAGCTGAATATTAGATCCCTCTCTTAAATCTAACAAAACACCTATTGTATTTATTAGATTCCAGTGTCTTCATGTGCGCCTAAGGTGGCTTCACCTGCGGCTTTTTCAGCGACAACACCGGCTCCGATTAGGAGACCTAATAGTAAAGTAGCAACAGCTACAACTTTTGGGTTAACTTTTTTCATTTCTTACTTCAACTCGTACTAATTATATATGCATCTAGATATGCAAACTAGATATGCATCTCTCGGCATCCACAGAGCATAAAAGCCCTTGCTTTATTTAAAATGCAAGTGAGTTTTTATGTATTTCGTGAAAAATAGTCGACAAAAATAGAAAAAACTGACTTTTTGATTTTTTTAATGATTTATTAATTAAATAACAATTAAGATTACTATATTAGAAGATACTAGATTATATAAAAATAAATGAAAATGTGTTGTGTATCGAGATAATATCTACAGAATATCACCCTAACCTCAAAGAATTTATGTAAGCTATTTGATTTAGTCTTACTATGAGTTCATCTTCGAAAAAGGAAATTAATGCTAATATTCGTAAAAATATCCGTATTCCTGCAAAGGATAATGAAGAATTAGTATTATATCTTAATTCATCTTTAAAGAATATAACAAATCAATTAACCTCTTTTTTTGAAGAAAAAACAGTAAGTAATTTCAGAAAGTTCCAACTTGGGTCAGTCGAAACAGATTTCAGTATCACATATGGAATTTTGCGGTCAAATAGTTTAATTACATTAGCTGATTGGCTTTTCGATTTACCTAAAATGATAAAAAATTATATGCTTCAGTTTATTATTGTAAAAGAAAGTATTTTACACTATTTTAATATGAAAATGGATTACAATTTTAGTGAAATAGAAGAAGTAATCACTAATATAGGTTCAATATTACTCTTAGCAGAAGTATTTTCAATTAATGCTTTTGATAGTCCATTAATAGCATCAATTAGAGCCAGGATTTATCCATCTGAAATCTGCGGAAAAGATAATGTATTTTGGGATAATTTACTTCGTTTACTATTTTGTAATAAAATTCCATTTGCTAGTGTACTAAAATTATCCAAAGAAATTTTTTCAAACAGATCAGAAGATATAACACAAGAAGATATAATAAATGTATTTAGTAAATGGGTTTTTGATACAGCAGTAAAAGAAGAAGACGTTATTATTCCCATATATTTAACAGATCGCCTTATAGCTATTGTTGATCAACTTCTGGAATTAGGGTATGAAAATGGATCAGCACCGAATGTTGCTTCGAAAGTAGACTTACATGAGAATACCATTCGAAATCAGATGACATATCTCACACAACATTATTCAACATTTTGGCGACCTGAATTTAATTTAGAAAAACTAAATCTTAATAATTATTTTTTGAGAATTCAAATGAAGGATTCCAGTTCTTTTGAAAAAGTTAGCCAAATGATAATAAATATTCCTTACGTAATGTCAGTATATCACGGTAAATATCCAGAAAATCAAATAATTTATACACCACATCTTTATTGTCCACATATAATAGCAAATAATTTAGATGCTAAATTACTAGATCTACAGAATAAAAAAATAATTGATAATTATACTTTACAGATTGCTCGTGAAAAAAAGCATTATGCTTCAATTTCAAATTATCCTTTTGAACCAAAAAAGAAAACATTCCAAGATTTAATTGATGGGAAACATAACGAAATTTTGCGAAAATATGTATTCAGTCATAGTAAGAAAGAATTTTCATTGGAAATCGAAGATGAAATTCCGTTTGATTATAATCTTCTATATTTCTTATCTATTTTGCGTAGTAAATATCTATTGAGGTCCAGATATGGTGTAGCAATCTCTGAACTACCAAAATTATACGAACTAAATAACATTAGTAGTGTTGATGTAATAAAACAAACTGATTTCTTAAATCAAATTGAGATAAGAGCACGCAAGAGAGGTCTTCTAACTTATTGCTTCTTTATTCGTTCCTTGACCAGAAGAGGAAGTGATATTCTCGTAACAGAAATAAAGAATATTGATGAATATCCTAAGAAATTGTTAGACGAAGTCATTGAAAAATTAAGAGTATTCTCTTTCTTAGGACAAATTACACTATATGACAGAATTATCTTTACAATGCCTGGTGTTTCCCATCAGCATTACATTAAAGAGATAATACAAAATGAACTTAATAAAACTGAAATGGAAGCTATATTTTATACAATAGGAATAGCAAATAGTAAAATACTATCTTTGCATGAATTATATGATTTTGATGAGCAAAAATGGAAAATCAAAGGAATTTAATGAAAAAAATTGATTTTTTCATGTTTTTTTAGATCATTTACTCAAATAATCATTTAAGTAAATTGTAGATTTCTGAGGGGCAGTTTCCAATGGAAACCTTATTCCTCTAAAAATCAAAAAAATCACTCTTAGAACGTTCTAAGTCAGTTTTTTCGCATTTTAATGGCAGATTTTATTTCTAAATAATAGTAAATAGGTACTTTCTCTACTAGTTATTATGAGACTATAGTAGCGTTGAAGGAAAAAAACCCCCTTTAAAAAAAATAAACGGAGAATTAAAACCATGTGCAAAATCATGATTGTCGAGGACAATAGACACATACGAACTCTCTTCAAAAACATCCTAAAAAATAGAGGATATGACATAGTTGACGTTGCAGACGGGGGAAAGGCGATTAAAATATATGATTCCATGGAACAAAAGCCGGAGATAATAGTAGTAGACTACAGACTACCAACAATAAACGGATTAGAACTTACCCAAGAGATTCTCAATAGAGATCCATCTTCAAGAATCTTGATGATTACAGGCGATCCACGAATAAATCGAAACGTAGAAACCGAGTATGGGATTAAACTCAGGGCGAAACCCATACACTTGGATGATTTCGTATCAGAAATCGATTTGCTTAACGAAGAAGTAGAATCCGATCGCAATGAAGATGTATTACCTAAGTCGTCAGGAAGAAATAGGTTATTTGTCCAGGAAAATGAAATAGGTTATGAACTAAAGATATACGGTGAGTGAAGTGGGGATTGCCATGAAAGGATTCATCCTCCGATCATGGTGATTACTCACTCGTCGTATGTTGAAACTCGTATAGAACTCAGCATCCAGAGTTAAGATCACCTCCAACATAACCTCGTATATATGCAACACAATTATCATCCTGTATTGGGTGTTAAGAAGAGCCCCAGGAAGGAAATAGATGAGTTCGTCCAGGAAAAGATTTAGGAAATGAAGGATAATGCATATTCCAAGAATAGTCTATAGAAGAAGCTCAAGAAGACTTACAATAGAGCTTATGCCAACCACTGTTAAAGATAAGACATTATTCCACATTTATAATAAAAATAGGCGTTTAGAGGATTGGAAGGGAATTAAGGAAGAATTACTGAGAAGGGAAGGTAGTAAATGCTGGATTTGCCAGAGAAATGAAAGTTTGTTACATATTCAAGAATTCTGGGATTTCGATGATGAGAAACAGACTATGAAGCTAATAGAAATCCATCATGTTTGCGATTTGTGTCACAAGATCAAACGAACAGATTTCTGGTTTTTCACGGATTATGGAAAAGAGCAATTAAAGCAACTTGGATACAGTTACGATGACATCATTAAGCATTTTTGCAAAGTCAATAAATGTAAATTGAAGGACTTTGGTGAAAATTGGCGGGAAGCCATCGCAACCTGGAAAATAAGAAACAGAAAGATTTGGCAACAAGACTATGGTGAGTTTATATCTTAGCTTGAAAAAGTTAGACTCCAATATGAGATGTACTACTCAAGCCTTTATGTGGAAAACATACTGTTTTTGATTTTTTTATATAATATCTGCATACTCTAGAATTATAAAAAGAACTTTTTCGTAATAAATAATCTAGAGAGCACTGAACTGTTCTCAAATCGGAGATGTATTCCGTAAATAAAAAGGAATATTGAGTTCGGCAGATGAAGACCAAAACAAAAACCCAAGAGAAACAAAATTGTTTATCTTAACTTTACTTACCGGAGAAATGCTGTTCAGGAAACGATAACGGAAAATCTAGGATTGGATTAGAGGGCTATTGAAGAAAAGAACACACTTCATCTCTCAACTCAATAAATCTCCATCTCAATCAACACTTTACTGGAGAAGGATAAAAATGTGCAAAATCATGATTGCTGAAGATGATCCTAAAATTCGTAATCTATTCTCAAAAGTACTCAGAAGTAAAGGGTATGATACCGTGGAAGCTAAAGATGGTGAACAAGCCATCAAAATCTACGATGATCTTCGAGAGAAACCTGATATTATTGTTCTTGATTTTCGCATGCCTAAGGTTAACGGATTAGAAGTTACCAAAGAAATACTCAAGAGAGACCCCTCAACTAATATACTCATGATTACTGGGGATCCACGGATTAATCGCAAGTACCTCTTCGATACTGGAATCAAGTTTAAAGCAAAACCAGTCAGAATGGATGATTTTCTAAGTGAGATTCAGCTGTTTAC
>JAHLVZ010000074.1 GCA_019058165.1 Candidatus Heimdallarchaeota archaeon | reverse complement strand
AATGAGTAGTGCCAAGAAAGCTAAGCAAAAAATCGCTTCTGATTCTAATAGTAGTGTTGAAACAATGGGCTCTACAGCAACAACAACTCTAACTGAAACAGCAAGTCAAGCAAACACAGGAATCCGAAATAATGAGGAAACAGCTATTGGTGCCATCGAAGAAATCACCAGTGTCGTGGAAACATCTGTTAGAAAGGAAATTGAAGCAGTAAAAGGCGGATTTGATGATTACTACAAACGATTCGCAAGAGATGCTTTGAAGATTTCTAAATTATTACAAGATTTCAAGACTCAACATGAAAGCCTTCTAAACGGTGTTGTAATCTACCCAAGACCAAAAATAGAGACAGCAATTCTCTACAGTAAGGATGCAGTTTTCGATCGGTTAGATGATATGTTAGCCGAGAGAATAAAATCAAACGTAACAATGGTTATCCCAGATCCGACTGACATTCCAACAAAAACTTTGGGTAAAGTAAAGGCACAAGCTAAGATGACTATCGTATCAAAGATAGATGAAATTGCTAACAAGAACATCATAGACGACATAAAAGCTTCAGATGCATTGGAACGCGTAAAGATTAGAAAGATTGGTATGCAAGATATGGTTGGTTACTCAGAATACATTGCTTTCGACAGAGATGGTGGCGAAGAAATGCTCATCGCATTCAAAGATGAAACAGAAAAAGACTGGGTAGGAATCCTGTCAACATCTGATGGATTCAAGAATGTAGTAATCGGTGAAACCTTAGGAAGACAAGCTATGTCTATTTCCAGAGAACTAAAATAAAAAATACGATAACAAATAAGGATCTATACTGATTATAGATCCCTTTTCTCATTTTTTTTTCAAATTTTTCATATGATAATATTTATTAAAACAGATTCTCAGAAATAAGTAGCAAGTTTGAAATATGAGTAATGTTAAATATTTTTTTAAGAAAAGAATTTTCCTTGGAAAAACAAGTGAACTACCTCTAACCTAACAACTCAGAATGTATATATGAAATAGGAATGGGAAAGTATGACAAAAGCAAAAAGTGAACACAAAAGCTTTCTGTTTGGAAGCGATGTTGATTTTGATAGTAAGCAATTAGCAGTAGTATTGAAATTAGGAATTTATGGAGCAATAAACAATCCTATTGATATAACAAGTAGTGAGTTAGGAAGATACTTAGGGGTGTCACAACAAACAGCAGCAAGATATCTAGTGGAACTAGAGAAAAACCATCTAATAGAAAGGACCAGGACATCAAGAGGGCAAGCGGTTCAAATAACAAAACTCGGTCGTGAACTGCTAGAAAATCTTAGCATTATGATAACAAAGGCATTGTACTCACAAACACGCTCAGCAACAATATATGGAGAACTCGAAAGCGGATTAGGAGAAGGTGCGTGGTACATATCTCAAGAAGAATATTCTTCGCAATTTGAAGAGGTCCTAGGATTTGTTCCATTCGCTGGAACACTGAATCTACGAATATTAAATATCGATGACTTGAAAAAGATCGCACAAATAAGACAATCAGAACCATACCTAATATATGGATTCGAAAAGAAAGGAAGATATTTTGGAGATGTAATGTGTTATAAAGCGAGATTCATAGATGGAACAGTTGGGGCAATAATCATACCAAGTAGAACACACCACAACAAAGATATCCTAGAAGCAATTGCACCAGTAAATCTCCGAGAAAAATTAGCAGAGAATCCGAATATCCCATTAAAAGATGGTGTGCACATAAAAATCGAAGTGCTACTACAGTAAAACGTTCACTAACTTCTCATTGTATTCTAAAAGAACGAAATTTGGTTCTTAGTAAACAGATTCAAGTGCAATCAATAAGGAATTAAATAATTCCATAACAATATCCACTTTCAATTCATGACGAGATTTTTTAGGGTCAAGAACTAATTGTCGAGCAAAAGTCTTCTGACCAGCAACAGCAATTGCAACAAAAGCGGTTCCCTTCAATTTATCCTCAATAGATTCTCCAATAACACCAGTTGTGGCTAAACCAATGTCAGCACCATATAGCAAGGCACCCTCAGCCATAACTTTTGCACATGCAAGAGAAATAGTGCCAAAATCACGTAAAACATAATGAGGAATACCGAGAAATTCTTCTTTAGCCTCAGAGGTATAGGCAACAATACTATACAAAAGAACATCAGAAGAGCCATCAAGATCGGTTAAAATAGAGGTTGCTAAACCACCAGTGCAACTTTCAGCAATAGCGAGAGATAATCTATGAGTGGAAAGCTCATCGAGAACTTTTTGAGCCAAATCCATGAGATCTTGGTTTTCAGTCAAACATCATTCATCCATTTACTTCTCATAATTACTAAGTTCAATATAAATCCTAGCTTTTTGTGAATTAAAGAGATTTTTTGTTAATTAAGTATAGAACACTTTTGTTAATATAAGAAAGAAAAAGGGAAATGAGCTGGAAAAGCTCATCAAACAACAAAATTAACAATTACCAGTTCTTTATCGATAGCAGTTGCAACTTGAACGTGGACATCAACATCGTGATAAACTTTGAGTTCGTAGTCTCCAGGTTCCAGGTCGAGGAAGTAGTAGAAACCCAAATCATCGCTGTAAGAGGAACCAACCAGAGTGCCAGAATCATCATAGAGTTCCACTAACAAACCAGCCAAAGGATTCCCATCAACATCCATAATGTAGCCAGCGATGGCAGTCACTTTCTTTTGGAGAGCAATGAGGGAAAGACCAGTGGTATAACTACCAAACAAGCCTGCTCCAGGAATGGTTAAATCACCGGCAACCCCTTCTGTGTAAACCTCGAAGAGATAATTCTTCATAGCAAACTCCTCTAGAGAGACAAATGTTGCTCCACGAAGACCATATTTCAAGTGAGTTTCAACAGTAATTTTGCTACCAGCGGGAATGTTGCTAATAGTAATAACTGTACCATCAATCAGACAAAGATTGGTAATGTCCACACCATCGAGGTAAATGTGAATCGGATTGGTGCCACTGAGGAGGAAATCATCGGGCAAGAGAAGGGTAATGGTGTAATTATCCAAACCAATCGGCCATGTATTGGTCATCTCGAAGAAGTAGATGAACACACCTGGATTAGTACCCACCAATTCATAGACGCCAGCTTGGTTATCGTAACGGAAGATAACATCGAAGGAACCATCAGGACATTCAGTGAAGTAGGAGTCAACCTCCAGACTTATAAGGGCAACAGTTAATGATTTCACTTCTTCCACAATCCCAATGTATTCCACACCGTAGAATTCGATTGTGTAGAGACCATCCGGACCTACAAACGAGAAAGGACTTGTGTAAAGAATCCAGTCACCACCATTGATGCGGTAGTATAGGAACTCGAAGTAAGGAACAGAAACATTAGAATCAAGTGTAAAGAGGGTATCAGCTGTAACATAGGTGAATCCTTCTGTATCAGTGAAACTTGGGAGTGGAGTGAGTACTGATTCTCCAACAATGGTTCGTTTCATAATAGCGAAAAATGAGAGACTAGTCGTTTCAGCAATTAGTAGATGATTGTCTGAATCATAATATGTATACAGTGCTTCCCATAAGGACAATTCTGAATCCCAATGAAGAATAACGGGAAGTTCACCAGATTCATGAACATATGGAATTGAAATGTAAATAATACCAGTGTAGCTCATACTTGCTGAAATTGTATAATATATGCCTAAAATTTCAAAATTCGCGGGGGGATCTGGTCCTATAGGTTCGATTTTTATTGTCGTTGCGCCTGCAACGTCAACCCCTTCATATTCTACTTTGATACCTGTATGAGGATCAACTATTTCTATATTAGAACCATCTTCAGTAAAATGATCAACTGGATCTAATGGATTTGTTCCATATAGTAAAATCTCATCCCCATCATCAATTCCATCAGAATCCGAATCTGCGTTGAGTGGATCTGTAAGGTAGTCATGAACTTCATTATAATTTAGTAAACCATCACCATCACTATCTTCCCCATAGTATAATGATTGTGGATAATAATCTGCAATTTCATATGTTCCCTCAATGGAATAAGGAATATCTACGAATCCATCTTTATCATTATCCGGATTTACCCAATCATTCCAGAAATTATAATTGCATTGGGTTTCAGGTGAATCAATAAATGCTTGACATAATCCACCAAGATTATTATCTATGAAATAGTTGTAGTTGAGTTCGACAAACTCTCCACTAATTATTATAAGTCCCCAGTTAGCATTTTCATTTAGCGTATTATAATAAAGATAGTTTAAAATTGCTGCGTCTATAAGTATACCTTCAAGATTCTTACTGCATTTGTTATAAGTTAAAGTAAAAGTACCAATAATCGTCAGATAAATGCCAAACATATTCCCTGTACAATTGTTATTTGATGCAAAACAACTATCAATGTTCGTAAAATCAATACCCGATTCTTCATTATTCGAACAGTTATTATTAGTAACATCACAACTATCACCGCCAAAAGAAGAAATGCCTGATTTTTTATTATTCGAACAGTTATTATTAGAAACAGAACATGAGATGGGACTCCCAATAATAATACCGGAACCCCCATTATTCAAGCAGTTATTATTAGATACAGTACTTTCAATAGTGTTATCAAGAAGAATACCAGTACCCCAATTATTCAAACAGTTATTATTAGAAACAGTACAAGCAAAAGCGTCAAAAATACTAATGGCTTGATAATTATTATAACAATTATTATCTCTTATTTTTGAAATTTGTGAATTTTCTAGATAAATACCGTTTCTAATGTTCAAATTACAAGAACAATTCTCCAAAGTTGAATAACTTGATTCATAACAGCTTATACCATCATTACCATTCTCATTACTAATACAATTCATTACTGTACAATTACTAGTAATATATAGGACAATCCCATCTACACCATTATTATTACAAAATGATTCATCAACGATTATGTCATTGCTATTAATTATTACTTGCCCGTATTGATCGTTCATATTGCAAATATTGTTGACTAGAGTATTGCCAGCAGACTCACCCACCCAAAGACCATGACGATAATTGTTATTGCAAGTATTATTTAGTATATTAATTGTTGAATAACTTGTATAAAAACCATAATTATTACCATTGCAGGTGTTATTTCTTAGTTCTCCATCACTACAATAAAAGAGAGAAATTCCAGTACCTTCTCCTGCTCCCCCTGGCTCATTGTAGTTGTCCCAACAAATATTGTCTTTTATAACAATATTATCCGAGAATTGTAGATACATCCCATCCTCGTTCTCATAACAAATATTTCCTAGAATATCATTTTGACTCGAATTAAATATCATTATACCATTCACAATATTATTACTACAGTTGTTTGTCAAAATCACTGATTCATTTGATAGGTATACAAAGATACCATTATTGTTGTTCTCACAGGTGTTGTCTGATACAACTGCATTATTTGTTTGATAGATCTCAATTCCATCCTCAGAATGAACATTAATGTAATTGTTAATTACTTGTGTATCAGGAGAATTTTCTACAAAAATTCCTTTGTACAAATTGTTTATACAAGTATTATTATCAATAATTCCTCTTGGTGAATGATCCAAGGAAATTCCTGTTCCTAAGTTGTTCTCACAAGTATTATCTTTCACAACTACATCATGAGAATTTTGAATTCTTAGCCCCACCCAACTGTTAACTTTACAATGATTGTTTATTACATCAATTTCATTACTATTTTGTAGGAATATTCCTTTGTGATCGTTATTGTTTGCTTCATTTTGCAAGACTTCCACGGAATAAGAGTTTTCCACATTTATCCCGTTAACACGATTTCCTGAGCAATTATTACCAGAAAGAATAGCTCCACTCGTTTCAGTTACGAATAATCCATTCCAATTGGAAGTGCAAGTATTATTAACAGCGAGAACTCCATCCAAATATCTCAATGCTATTCCATTAATATCGTTGTTTTCACAAATGTTGTTGATTACCTCTGCTTTTCCAGAAATGGTATTAAACACATTAATTCCGGTAATTACTGCATCCACATAGCAGTTTAAAATGACAAAACTCTTAGTTGTTCCGGTGACTACGATCCCATTATCATTACTTGTTATGATTTCATAATATTCAATGACATAGGGATCTTCCTCTGTTCCGGTTCCTGGAAAACCAAAGCTAATAAAATCATCGTCAGAGTCAATGAAGATAGAAGCATGAGGTGTTATGGAAGCTAAGAAGGACATATCTGCACTCTGAGTTTGAACGATTTCAGGAGGAGAAGTAATTGGATTGTCTGGTTCTGAAAACTCTTCTTCGAAATTTGGTGGTGAATAATCACTTGAGAGCCTATGATTGAGAGTAAAATAATCCTCCGTGAATCTGTAATCATACAATTCTTCTTCGAACATCGTCCTAATATCAAAGTTTTCATATTGATCATGATGCGGTCTTTGGATGTCCAACCTTTCTCTTGGGTCAAATTCATCTCGCATTACAATATCATCATCGATTATTGTATTCTCTACACTCACATGTTGTAGGCCATATTGATTAGCTAGCAATTCCCTCCGATAATTAACAAAATCCTTGTGAGCAAAGAATTGCATATTAATTGGTAAAACGAATAAAACACAAATCAGCATAACTACTGTAACTTTAATCCATTTGGTAAATTTCTCAGAAAAAATCTTCTTAACCATTACATTTGTCCCCCTGACAATTAGAGCTGTCATCTAACTTCTGAATTGGATTGTTTCTCGAACTAGTAGCTTATTATTATGTCGGGAGGATTTATATATTTTATCCCGAGACAAAAAGTAGCGTTATTGTTTTAATAAAAGATAATTTTGAGAAAAAGTGGAGCACAGGGTGAGATTCGAATTCGTGCATGAAGGGTGTTACCCAGCATGTCTCACGTAAAGCGGATTTTTGTCGGTACAGAAGAATCTGTATCCGTCTGCAGTCCGCCGCCCAACCGCTAGACTACCTGTGCTTTGTTGGTTTACGTTAGTATTCTTCCTCACCTAGTATTTTTAAAGATAACGGCAAATTTTGCTATCTAATTTGCCTTAGAAAGCAATCCTTAGTCACCTCTTGTGACCTCGTTTTGAGTCTTCAAAAAGTGAATCTGCTTTAAATAGCTTTTATGAGATAGTATACTCAAGTGGTGACTCGAAATGGATGAAAAAACCAGTATTAAAGGAATAAAAAACCAAATCAGAAAAGAAATTCAATTCCCAAAAAATCTCACAAACAAAATTATTTACGCTTACTAAGGAACACAAGCCTAAAGCCCAGTCCTGTGTATTATGCTCGTTGTCTCCGAGAAAGTCTAATTCTGGAAAGGTGGGGGTCGGTCAGGGACTCCAACCTTTTCCTTATAGTTATTGGTTGGTTTTTTCTTTTAATTTGTAAGTAATTTTTTAAGTATAATCTTTTTAGGTCATCTTGTATTATACAAAATTCGGTGAGATGCTGTATTTATGCCTAAGAAAAGTTCTGGTAAGAAATTGAAGCAAGTAAAACACGCTGAGATTTGGAAAGATATGACTGTTGTTGAATTACTTGAGGAATACAAAAAAGTTGGTTTCAACGGCAAAGAACTAGCAAAAGCTCGCGATGTTTTGCAGTCTATGTTTGCTGATAAGGATTGTATTAAGTTTGCTACTCTTGCAGGAGCACTTGTTCCTGGAGGTTTAAAGAAGGTAATCTACTCTCTTATCGAAAACGATTTCGTTGATGCATTAATTGTTACCGGTTCTATTTTGACTCATGATTTGATTGAAGCCTTTGGTGAAGCTCATTTTCATGCTCCCTTAGAAATTCCTGATTATGAATTACACAAGGAAGAATTAAATAGAATTTACAATGTTGTTGTGCCTACTAAGGGTTATCGTGTACTGGAAGATGGTCTGCAAGCAGTCTTTCCTGAGCTTCCGCAAGAAACTATGTCTGCTGCAAAATTCCTTCATGAGCTAGGAAAAAAGATGCCAACTAATTGTTTGGTAAAACTTGCAGCTGAGAAAAACATCCCCATTTTCTGTCCCTCCTTACCTGATAGCATCCTCGGTTTTCAAGTTTGGATGTTTTCCAGCCTTCACAAATTAAAAGTGAATCCTTCTTTAGATCAACAGGATTTACTTGATTTTACCTGGAAATCAGACGATGACCAAACCAAGGTCGGAGCACTAATCGTTGCTGGTGGAGTACCGAAGCATTTCCTTGCAATGGCTGCTCAAGTTGCTGGTAAATCGCTTGATTACGCTGTTCAAATTACCATGGATCGTCCAGAGCACGGTGGAGTTAGTGGTGCTTCCACAAATGAAGCTATTTCTTGGGGAAAAGTTGATGAGCATGCAAAAACAGCGAATATTATCGGTGATGCGGCAATAGTTTTGCCATTATTGCTTGCTTCTTTGCTATAATCAGTCTTCAAAATGGAAAAAGTGTTCAATCTATTTTGAATGAAAAGAAAAGATAAAATACTATAAAGACCATATATTATATAGTAAATAATGTGGTAGTGCCCGAAAATTTATTATGTATCTATAAATGATTTTGGTCGATTCATATACCAAACAGTCATATTTGTACATTGGAGGAAATGAATTCTTAATGTCTACTCAAGACGCCGATTATAACCTATTGGAATCCGTTGTTCGTGAAATTGGGGGAGACGACGCAGTAAAAGTCGCAGGATTATTAGATCCTAAAGAAGAAACTACAGATGAAGCTATAGCTGCCGGAGCCGAAATGAAGCTTAATGCTGTTCGCAAAGTTCTCTATCGATTATATGATGCTCGTCTTGCGGAATTCCGACGCATTCGAGATAAAAGCACAGGTTGGTTTATCTATTTCTGGCGTCTAAAACCACAAAGAGTAGAAGAGCTTGTTATTAATCGAAAGAAAACGGTTTACGTCAAATTAAAAGCACGTCTAGATTATGAACAAAAATTCCATTTCTTCAAATGCGAGCAAGACTACTGCCCTAGATATACTTTTGATGAAGCCATGGAAAACAACTTCAAATGCCCTGAATGTAATGGTGAACTTCGAGCTTTTGATAATTCTGAAATCATAAAGAAGCTTAGTAAGAAAGTGAAAGAACTCCGAAAATCATTAGAAAAATCTGGAGCCAATGTAGACGAAATAGATAATGGCATTGAAGAAGAAACTGGTAAAATTATAGCACCAGATCCTGCTACAGCAGCAGCTGATAGTACTGGGAACAGCACTCAGGGGTCAAAATAAAGAACGTATTCTCTATTTCCATTTGTAAAATGAAAAGTACTTTTTGAGGTTTCTATTATTGAAAAAAATGAAATTAATGACTAAAGTGTATACAAAGAAAACAGAAACTTTTAGTCTTCTGAAAAGAAATATCGAAAACGATGTTAAGGACCTCGATGTAAAAATTTCTTCGATTGTATTCGGAGATGATGGCTTTGTTAGTTTAACTTTAGAAGGCGAAGATGAACTTGCTGCTTACAATTATCTTGGATCTCTTTATGGGAAAAATACCGATCTTGGGGAGCTAAAAGATGGAGATACCATTAAGGGTTATATCTGTTCTAGTGGAAAAGTTGGGTTTGGAGTTTTTGTAGATATAGGTATTAAGGAACCTTATAGTGTAGATGCCTTATTACCACTCTTCAGTTTACGAGAACAATTAGTTGACGGAAAAGCTATTCCTGTTAGAAAAATCATCAAAATGTTTGGATTAATTGACAACTTCCCAATTGAGATTACTATGCAAAAGGTTAGTATTGGATTAAAGAAAATCGAAGCTCAACTCTCACAAAAGCAAGTTGAAACTTTTAAGGAATGGAAAGAAGAGGGTTTAGATAAATTACTAATATTTGGTGCCTATAAGGAAGAAATTGTATCAGCTCTCACTAAAACTAATCATAGTAAGGATATTATTTCTATTGATAACCTTGGGTGGATGGAAAATGTTATCACTTGCAAGTTTAATACAAACGCTAAAGGACTCATACCTTCAATTGGCAAGATTCTTTATAAAGCTAGATTTGAGATTTTTTCTCCATCATTTATTAGAAAAACACTAAAAGAAATTAAATAAACAAATTACTTTTCTTGCTTCTCCTCTTCTTTAGAGGAAGATTCCTTCAAAGGAGCTTTGTCAATTATCTCGAGAAGCTTTGTATATAAGAGCTCTAAAATCTCCTCAATGCTTTTTTCAGCATTAATCAAAATGTAATGTCCAATAGTATCTAATTGAAATATCTCCAGGAATAAAGCTCTAACATCTCTTAAATTCTGTATTCCTTCGAAAGTATTTGCATTTGACCGAACCCTCATAATTCGCTTCACTGCTAGCTGAACATCAAGATCAAAAATAATTGTTAAATCCGGTTCTGGGAATTTCTTTCTATTTAATTCTAGAATACTAACCCAATCATTGTTTTTTCGCACACCTTGATAACAAGCTGTTGAGAAAAAGTATCGATCCAGAAAAACTATTTTATTCTCTGCAAGAGCTGGAAGAATTCTTGTAGTTACATTCCATTCCCTATCTTCTATGAACCATTGGAGTTCTATATCTAGAGATGCTCTTCCCTCCACATAACTTGCTCTAATTTTTTTTCCGGCTTCAGTTTCGTTTGTTGGTTCTTTGAACATTACTACAGAATGTCCTAATGCTTCCAAACGCTCTTTTAGCATTTGAGCTAGAGTTGTTTTTCCAGTACCATCGATTCCTTCGAATGCAATCAAAAGACCTGTTTTTTGTTCCACTAATATCTATCCTTTAGTTTATCACATTACATTATGCTGAATCATCCATTAAAAAGTATTAGCAATTTAATTCATTTGTGAAAATATTGGTTGGAGCGATACCAACATCGGAAGAGTCAATGGGACATACGGGAGATCTTTGGTTTCTTCTTTAATTCGTTTGATAAGTGCTTTCTCTGTAAATGGAATTTCTTGTTGTTCTTTTCGAACACGAACATTGAATTTGTTCGATGCTAATTCTTTTTCTCCGATAACAATAATATAGGGAATCCATTCTTGCTCTGCTTTCCTAATCTTTTTACCTATTCGCTCAGAACGATCATCAATGTCAACTCTAATCTTTTGTTTTGCTAGTGTCTCAGCAATTTTCTTACAATTGGAAACAAAATCCTCATTGACTGGTAACAATCGTACTTGTACTGGAGAAAGCCAAACAGGAAACATTGGTTTTTTGCCTTGTATTTGTTCGGTGTATGCTTTTTCAAGAATAGCATAGACAATTCGTTCTATTGCACCAGAAATACTTGTATGAAGTAATAATGGTCTTTGTTTTTCGTTGTTTTTGTCAACGAAACTAATATCGAATCTTTCTGCATTCTCAACATCAATTTGAACAGTGCTTAGCGCAGCTGCTTTGTCTTGGTTATCAACAAAGTTAAACTCAAATTTAGTGATGAAATAGGCAAAACGCTTATCGAAGAGTTCTATTAGGGCTGGACGCTTTCTCTCTTTCACCATTTTAATGTACCAATTTTTGTTTTCCTCAAAGAAATCTTTTTGCGCACGAAATGCTGATTCATAATCTAGTTCAAAAGCATCCAAGTTTTCCATTGAAAGCCTGTATTGCTCAACAAAGTATTTTTTAGCATTTGGCAAATCCTTTGCGATGGTATGCATATCTGGCATGGTAAAAGTTCTTAGACGACGTAATGCCGCTAATTCCCCTCGTTGCTCTCGTCTAAACGAATAATGAGTCATTTCAAATAGTTTTACTGGAAGATTGTTGTAAGTAATATGTGAATCAGAACACATCAAGAATTGCCCAAAGCATGCAGCGAAACGCAAGAAGTAATTATCTGTTCCAGATTTCAAAACATATTGTCTTGCTGGAAATCGATGCATATATTTCTCTATTGCGGGATGATTGAAACTATACATTATTGGGCTCTCAATTGGCATAGCACCGTATGCTATTGTTAAGTCCTTAACTAGTTCCTCTATAAGATACTTCATCATCCATCCTTTGGGATACCATCGAAAGTTTCCAGCATCACTACTGGGTTCATAATCAACCAATGATAGTTTTCGCATTAATTCTGCGTGAGGTGGTGGTATATCTGATTCACGCTGCTTATGTGTTTCGTATTGTGCGAATTTCTGCAAGTTTTTATTTTGACCATATTTATAGTCAGCAACTGGTGTTAAAGTACCATCTGGATCCATAATAAAGAATTCATGTTTGGTTTCCTCTTCACCTTTTAGAGATTCACTTTCAATTATTTCAAATGAACTTAAATGACCAGATTGCCCTTCGGTTATTTGTTCTGTCTTACCGTTGTCTGCAATAATTGAGCGTGAAAGCTCCGATAGAGGATGACCCTTACATTTAAGATTGAATGCTTTGTACCAACCAAATGGAGCTCTTGTAACTGTATATCCTTTTTTCTTGAGATCAGCTTCCATATTCTTTAAAACTCTAAGTGCAACGTCTGGTCTCGAGGGTTTATCAGATAAGTGTACCCAAGGATAGAGAACAATGTTTTTAGTTTTCACTTGTTCAGATACTGATTCAACCTCGGCAACAGCTTTTTTACTTATTTCATCAAAGTGATCTTCATCACCACTTTCAACAGAAGAAAGAACCACTAAACATTCTTCTACTCGCTTTAGTTTCTTTTCAATTTCCTCTGCTGCTTTGATTGCTTTTCTTTTTGGTTCAAATTCTATGAAATCTGAATGTACGGTTAAAATTCGCAAAATTAACCACCTTATTGTTGAATGTGAGTACAATCTTTGCTGTACTAATTGAATTCTTTCCTTGCTTGTATTAATAAAAGCTTTTGGGAATACGGCAGAAAAAGGATAAGATTGAGGAAATCACTTGAACATTTTTAGCATTGCAAAGTCAATGAGCGATGCAGGTAAAAACTCTAGAAGCCGTCTTCCTTTGTGATTCTTAATTTTATATCGTGCTTTCGGTCGTTTCTTATGTAAAATTCGATAAACAGCTTTTGCAATATCCTCAGGATCTGCACTCGAATTTAATTCCTTTCCACACGTTGGAATCACTTTCTTAATTAGATTCGGGAAAAGAGTTTTCTCAATATCAATATCTTCAGCATAACAACTATAGGTTCTTTCGAGAAATCCGGTATTAACTGCACCAATTTGTAAATGAATTACTTTAATCCCTAGAAACATTAATTCTCTACGAAGAGAATCCGAAAAAGATTCTAGTGCATATTTACTCATGGAATAAGGACCATTCAAAGGAAAACTAATTCTTCCTGCTTCTGAGCCCATATTGATTATCCGTCCTTTCTTTTCTACTAAGAGTGGAAAAAGAATTTTACTCACCCGAAATGGTCCTAAGACATTAACATCTAGGATCTTTTCAACATCTTTTTCACTCATTTCAACTAACGGTCCACCAACAAACATTCCAGCATTATTTACTAATCCATCCAAATTTTTTGCAGTTTCACCGATTTTATCCTTAACATCAGAAATGGATTTTGAATCAGTTACATCAAGATAGTAAGTAATAATATTTGGTTTACCCTCGAGAGCTGCTAAGGCTTCTTTGTTAAAATCCGTAGCAATTACCTTGTCACCTTTTTGAGCAAGATATTCTGTTAATGCTAATCCTATAC
>JAHLVZ010000246.1 GCA_019058165.1 Candidatus Heimdallarchaeota archaeon | reverse complement strand
AAAATGTAATTTGGCCAAGTTCAATCGCAGCATTTGGACCTACTACACCAAGAGATAATACACCAAATATTACAGTGCTACAACCTACAACGATGTATGGTATCACCAAAGTCGCAGGTGAACTATTAGCAGAATATTATTATAAGAAATATGGGTTAGATATTCGCTCAATGAGGCTTCCTGGAATAATTAGTAGTGAAACGCTTCCAGGGGGAGGTACAACTGATTATGCTGTTGAGATATTTTATGAAGCAATAAAGAATAAGAAATATACATGTTTTCTAAAAGAAGATACCGTTTTACCTATGATGTATATGCCAGACTGTCTCAAATGCATGATTGATCTTTTAGAAGCGGATAATTCAAAACTAAAGCGTCGAGTTTACAATATAACTGGCACGAGCTTCTCAGCAGGAGAGATTGCTGCAGAAATTAAAAAACATATACCTCAATTTGAAATAAGTTATAAACCTGATTTTAGACAAGAAATTGCTGATTCTTGGCCTAAATCGATTGATGATTCTTTTGCCCGTGAAGAGTGGGGCTGGAATCCTAGTTATGATCTAAGTTCTATGACTAAAGATATGATCGATGTATTAAGCAAAAGGCTTTAAGATAAACTCAAAAGTATTTTTTTTTCTCTTGTTTTTTCACATATCATAATATTATTAATTTAGGTACGATTTCGTAAGTTTCGCTTATAATCTTTCCTATAAAGATGTTGGCGTTTAATAGACATTGATTCAAACACTTCTTTTGCTTTTTCTGTAGGATAAACTTCAAGACTACCGTCCTCATTTTGAATAATACATCCAGAGTTGATTAAAGCCTTGTATCGCTTTGCTGTTTCTTTAGGATTACCGACACATACAAACTGACAATTACCACATGTGAGTTGAACGGTACCCATACCGCCATAAGATGCAGGTTGATATCCGCTTGAAGAATCTTTAATGAGAGGTCTTTTTCTTTGACTAGTTAATGCCAAAGATAATAAACGAGTTACTTCTTCATCATTTTCAGGGAGGTCGTATCGTCCAGGAGACCAAGTGGAAAACTTCCCAGATGAATGTAATCCATTTGAGCCCCCACATGTAATAAAACAACGCATCTTGTTAATTCTTTTAGAATAACTAAAATGATAACCACCAATTGAAATATTAGTCTCTTCTGTGGGTGAAAACATTTGATAAGCACAAACTTTTGTACAAATTTTACACTTATCACAGAATGATTCCGATTCAGGTATAGGGTCCGTGGATTTAAGTTTTGCATTAGTAACTATCCCCCCTAAGATAATAGCAGTTCCATGATCTTTTGTGCCAACATTTCCCGACCATCCAAACGAAGCTACCCCAGATCTAACTGCTAAATATCTCAGTGAGAGCTCAGGGGGTAATGAGACTTGCCACCCTGGGATATCTGTTCTATAGTGATTATTTGGAATCACAGACATCGCTTTATAACCTTGTTCGATTAGCCAATGTTTCACACGTTGAGATGCTTTCCATATTATTCTATGAATTTCTAGATTCTCTTCTTCATGAACACCACGAATACTAGGATCTTCTTTACCTAAATATTTTAGAATCAAATCTTTACTAAATGGTACGTAAAAACTTATTGCTGATTGTGCTTCGGGAAGAAGATATGTAATATCTGCTCCTGTTGGACCGCCAGTCATTGTCTCGAGTGAAGCAAATCCAACTTTTTTTGCTCCACCTTCATATAACATTCCCTTAATTTCTTGCTCTAAATTAATTTTTAACCACCAATATTTATTTAAACAATTCTTGATTTAAAACAATTATATTTTTGGTAGATAAGTTTTACTATATGTAATGAAATCAATGGAAAATTGAATAAATGACTGAAAAAAATAACTCTTTACCGATTGTAAATATAGATTATTGGTCAGACTTTGCTAAAGAATTAGTAAATTCATCAACCTTAAAACTTAATGGAAAGATACTAGATGTTGGCACAGGAGGTGGAGCTTGCTTAATTGCTGCTGCAGATTATTTAGGTAAAAATTGTCAATTAATTGGTATTGATAAAAATGAGAATAGAATATTCCAAACAAAAAATAAATTTAAGGATATGGGGGTTGAGAATGTAAAATTCCAGATCATGGATGGAAACAATTTAAAGTTCGAAAACGAAAGTTTTGATAACATTTTATGTGGATTCATAGGATTTGGTGGTGATTATGATTTTGAAACCAATCGATTCATTAGTAGAAATACAAAAATGAAAGAAATTTTTAGAATACTAAAAATAGGAGGAGAGGCTGCTTTTAGTACTTGGGCATACCAACAAGATATCGAGGTCGCAAGAGATTTACTCCAGAAATATCTTATTGATAAAAATCTTAAAAAGCGAGATGAAATTGCTAGTTTATCCATCAGTTATAGCAAAGAGACGATTAAAGGTTTTAAAGTAATTATGGAAGATGCAGGATTTAGCAAGATAAGAATTTTTTTGAGAGATTATCAAATAATTTATAAAACTATTGATGAATGGTGGAAAGTAATGGAAACTGCGGCTTGGGTAATGAGATACGCTTTAAACCATGATCACAATAAGCTTAACGATCTTAAGAATCACTCATTACCTCAAGGGATTGAATCTTTTAGAAAAGGAGGAGTTTATATTTTTCAGAAATCTGTAATCTTTGCATTTGGATTGAAGTAATAACTTTATCTAATGACTTTTTCTTTAATTTAATAATTATTTTCTTCTAAGTTCTTGTTTCTTACTCATAATCATTTTATATAGTTCTCTTTTAGATTGCGGTGGAATTGTTTCTTGATCTTTTCTTTTAAGTTGAATAGCTTCTTCTGAAC
>JAHLVZ010000073.1 GCA_019058165.1 Candidatus Heimdallarchaeota archaeon | reverse complement strand
TTTACCAAGAAATTCAAAAAATTGTTTCTGATAAAACAAGCTATAAAGAAAAAATTGACGCTTTCAAAAAAATACATCAATTATTGCTTGAATCCGAAGTATTTAAGAAATTACTATAGATTCTAATTCTGTTTTTTTATCTCAAGATTTCGAAGTAATTTAAGATAGTTTATTTCCAAATTGATTCAAAAACTTGGCATAAGCGTTTAACACGATCATGTTCATCATCTCTTTTCCATAATGCTGGAATTAAAAAAATGAGGTGACGTAGAGCGAATAATTTCACTTGTTCTAGTTGTATTGCACCATATCCATCGCTAAAAGCTTGAAAAGAACCATCTCCTATATGCTCTGTGTAAACTTTTGTAACGTCAAACATTGGATTTCCAACAGAAAGGTCAGCAAAATCTATCAATCCAATTTCACCATCAGGAGTATAGACAAGATTTGAGCCACAAAAATCTGCATGTAATAAAACAGAAGAACTATTCTTAACAACCGATTTATGAGATTCAAAATATTGTAACACTTGTTCAACATCCTTTCGAGAATAATATGGTGTTTTTTCTAAAACTAGTAGTTCATCTGACAAACCAGATTGAAGATATTCTATTTGAGTAGAAAATTTACCAACAAGAGTTTCATCTGTTACCATACCAAAATTAGTTGTTTTAATACTATGAATTTTTTTAAATACTTCACCAATTTTAAAAAAAACTTCATAACGAGGAGCTTTGGAGAAATCGATTTGTTCCATATATGTCCCATCTAAAAAAGTTTCAATAAGAATTTGATCATCAATATATAGAATTTGAGGAACAATAATACCCTTCTTTGCTAAGAGTTTGTAAGCAATAGCATGAGCATTTCGAATTTTTCTATTGTCCATTGGTTGTTTAAAGACAATTTTCTGTTTGTCTGTTTCAATAATCCAAACATCCATTTCCCATCCTCTAGTATTTCTTGTAATTGTTTTAACTTTTAGAGAAAGTTTTTCCCAAACTATTTCCTTTAATTTGTTATTAGTGAATTTCAATTAAACGCAACACTCATTGGATTACATATTTGCCAGATATACATCCTAACTATTGAAATGTATAATTTCATATAAAGCTAGTTATGAAGAAAAAAATCGTGTTTTCAAAAAAAAACATAAATTATTACTTGAATCGGAAAAATTTAAGAAATTACAAAATTAAGCAAGAAACCTTTATTTCTTCTAAAACATTGGTACTTTTATTTGTTTGGAACTATTAGGATTCAAGTTCTTTGGTATTTAAATTCAAATTTAGGAGCCAAAAGTTAAAATGAAAAAAAGAATTAAAGTTATTGGGCTAGTTTTTTTATTGTTAAATCTATCATTTGTTGGTTTGAGTTATTTCTCTTCTTTAACTAGTCAAAATGATAATGCAATGTCTGCATTAAATCAGGTTGAACAAGATCCAGAAAAAGGACCGATATCCTTAGAGAGTTCGGTATATGATTGTTATGCGAATGGAGAAATCGTGGATCGAGGAAGTAGTAAAGATCCACTCATGCGTCCAACTGCAAGTTCTCATCCTATTACTAAGGATGAGTTTCAATTTGTTAACTTGGAGGAATTTGCTGTTCTTCCATTTGAGTATACATCGGCCAATCCAAGAATTTATCAAGATGCAGGTGAAAGTTTCGCTGGAAACCATACATTTTCAGATCCTATTTGGCCCATTGATTCTTATCACGGTTATAGAGCAGATATTGCTTTTGGAGATATAGACGCCGACGGTTATGATGAAGTAATAATTGCACCATATGCTTCAGGTATTACCATCTATGATGATGCGAATAACAGCTATGCAAAACTTGGTGATTTTGCGATTAATGGTTCTATTGGCGGTTTTAGAAGTCTCGCAATAGGGGATGTGAATGGGAACGGTTTTGACGATATAGTCTTAATAAGTTGGATTCAAACTGGACCTGCTGTAGATGATCAAGCACCAGTTGATGTTGTTTTATGGGTTCATGAGTATGTTCCTACTTGGAATAGCTTAACTTCAACTGATTTTGTTGTAAATAGTAATTATATAACAACTCGTGATGTCTTCTTTGGTTATAATCCTATTTTTGCAGCTGAACCTGAAGTTGCTTGCGGAGATTTTGATGGCGATGGTTATGATGAGATTGCTTGTGCATTTTCGTATAGAAATCAAGCTGGTTCTTACGAAGATTTTTGGCTTCTTGATGATTATTTTAATTCCTTTGTTGAAATTATGGGTGATAGAGTTCAAACAGGAATGACCGGTGATATTGACCTTACTATGGGAGATTTTGACGGAGATGGTCTAGATGAGATCGCTTATGCTACATGTCCATTTATGGGTGGTCCAAATAGGTTATATTATCAATTATTTATTATCGATTCTGACTTGTCAGTAATCGATTTGCCTATTACTAGTGTAGGATCAGAGCATACTTTTCGGTCACCTACTGCTTGTGGAGATATAGATGGCGATGGGAGGGATGAGATAGCAAGTGTATTGTGTTTGGAATCTGCTAATCCTGGAGGTATGAATATCTACGAGTTTACACCTGCAGATGAACAATACGTCAAAAAGGGTGTCACTCAATGGAGACCTTATATGGATTATGGATTTTCGATGGGCGATGTTGATTGCGATGGCTTGGCTGAAATGGTTTTCTCAGGTCGTTTTGGTAATGGGGTATTGGATGATGCAAATCACTCGTATACTGAGCTATTTAAAAATCCTTCAGCTTATGGAGGAATTGTTGTTTGTGGAGATCCAGACGGGGATGGG
Source organism: Candidatus Heimdallarchaeota archaeon (assembly GCA_019058165.1). Classification (GTDB taxonomy): domain Archaea; phylum Asgardarchaeota; class Heimdallarchaeia; order JABLTI01; family JABLTI01; genus JABLTI01. The sequence goes on along the minus strand of JAHLVZ010000073.1, from coordinate 10,895 downwards.
ATGCGATTAAGATATACTGGTGAATCTTGGGTAACTACTGCTCCACCCGGAGTAATAGTTGTTGTAGCTGCTCCACCATTGTACCAAGGTATCGATCAAAATTATATTTCTAGTTATACAGCTTTTGGTGAAGAAACTTCCATTGGTTCTGGAGAAAGCTCAGAGATCGGAACATCTGTGGGTACCACTTATTCAGTTGAACAAGAAATTGGTGTTGCATGTATTGAAGCTTTAAGGATTACTTGGAGTCGTACGCTCAGTACAGAATTCACTCGGACAAATACGGTCACGAAAACTCTCGTTAAAACTATGAGTTATGCTACTGGATGGACGGATGATGCTGTTGTCTATCACATGACAGATTATACTTCTTACAAGTACCAAATTATCCATCATCCGTATAATTCATCGATAGTTGGCAGTGATTATACTATAAATGTCCCAGCTTCCCCAGGTATCTATACTTGGACCCTTGACTTTTTCAATGAACACTATAATGATCTTATTGGCTCAGAAACTTTTAATCATACACCTGGACGACCATGGACTTATCTTTCAAGAAGTGAAGCATTAGCACAAATTCCGCTTAATTGGTCCTCCGGAGAACAAATTGTTGGTCAAGGTTCAGGTTTCATGACTTGTACGATTGAAGTTGCTGAGCAAACAGTAACGGGAATGAAATCATCGGAGTATTCAGATTATAGTACAGGAGGAGCGATTTTCGGAGTTGGACTTGATCATACTAATAGTATGTTTTCTTCAAAATCCTATGAAATCTCTGTTGGGGAAGCAGCTATCTATGAAGGATGCGTTGGTTTTATTGCTGACCAAGAAACATGGACTGAATTGGGTTATACTTATAATATGCTTGTTTACTACCTTGATCATCCTGTTGGTATAACATACCAAGTCATTAATTACTACGTGGAAGGTGCTGTACCTCATGGACGTGCTGCTATTTTCTTCCAAGATAACTGGCAAGTGATTTCGGGAGTAGGAGGAGGAGTTCTCGGTGGAGTAGCAATAATAACTGGAGCTGTTCTAATTCCTAGACGCTTGAAAGCGAGAACACCTGCTTCAGCCAAAAAGAAAACAGCAACAACAAAGAAAAAACCTGCTTCAGCTAAAAAGAAAACGTCGACTACAAAGAAGAAAACAACTAGTTCTAAAAAAACTACCAAATCCACCAAATCAAAAAAGAAATAGTATGCAATTACCTGATTTCATGAGTTTTTCATGGAACCTAGAAATGGACTTCCATTGAGAAGTCCCAAATTCCTTTTTGAACTATAGTATTTCCTACTCGTTGCTAGTTATGGGTTTAAAAATCTAGACTTTATTAAGAATTCGTTCTCAAATTTTTAAGAATGATGTAAAACAATAAAAGCATGATTCATTTTACAAGAGTAAGTCCTAAAACTAGTTTAGGAACAGGTAGGTTGTGTAATTCATTGGCAAATGTAATTTGGGGCAAATTTCAAATAAGGTTCCTAGTTTTCATTTTGATTGGTTTTGTGCTACTAGGAACTATACAAAGTGTTGTCGGAGCAAATACTCTGAGTGATCCATTAGATCAGCAGTTTGCTTCTTTTTTTGGTGGTAATGACACTGATCTAGCACATAATATGGCTGTCGATTCTGAGGGCAATATCATTTTATCTGGAGTCACAACTTCAACAAATTATCCTACAATTAACGCTTTTCAAAGTAGTCCAGGTGGTGCTGGAGATGGTTTTATTACAAAAATTAGTTCTGATGGTCAAGAAGTTATTTTTTCTACTTATTTGGGAGGATCATCACTTGAAATATTAGGTTCTGTTGGAATTGATAGTGATGATAATATTGTTGTTATTGGATCTACTGAATCAGCAGATTTTCCTACACATAATCCATATAAGGATTCTATGAATGGGACTATAGATCTCTTTTTTACAAAATTTGATCCGGACGGTAATGTGCTTTTCTCTACATTCTTTGGAGGAGATGGATGGGAACATGGTAGATGTCCTCGATTTGATTCTCTAGATAATATAATAATAATTGGTCATACGACTTCAATTGATTTTCCAGTTAGTGGTGATGCCTATCAAAAAATACATGCTGGAGAAGATGATGCATTTATTGTTAAAATTTCTGCAAATGGGCAAACACTACTTCATTCGACACTTCTCGGAGGTAATGGTACAGATGGAGGAAATTATGCATTTCTTGATGATAATAATAAATATGTTTTATGTGGATTTACTTCCTCACCTGATTTTCCAACTACAGTTAATGCATACCAATCAACTTATGGTGGAAATGGGGATGGTTTCATAGTGATACTTGATTTTGATGATAACTCACTTGTTTACTCTACACTTATTGGAGGGATTGAACGAGATTACCTATGGAAAATAACTCAAGGTAACGCAACAACTGCATTAATTGCTGGATATACTGAATCGGATAATTTTCCAACAACTCCAAATGCTTTTCAAACAACATTAAAGGGCACGACAGATGGCATACTTTTGAAATTTGATACAAGTAACTTAGTTCTGAATTATTCTACTTTGTTTGGAGGTAGCACTGCTGATGATTTCCGAAAAGCAATTGTAGATTCTAATGGTAACATTGTTATCATTGGTACAACCAATTCAAATGACTATCCCATAACTTCAAATGCTTTTCAGATTGATAAAAAAGGTGATTTAGACATATTGATAACCATTCTAGATTCAACCGGTCGGAATCTTTTGTATTCAACATTTTATGGTGGTGATGGTGCAGATTATGGGAATAGTATATCATTATACAATGGTAATGAACTAATAATAGCAGGTGCAACTGGTTCAGTAAATATACCTGTTCTAAATCCATACCAAAGCAGTAAGTCTGGAGGTTATGACAGTTTTTTCAGTAAATTTACAATTAATCATGATTCTTTAACAATTACAATTCAAGGACCTATTCCATTACCATATTTCTGTTTAATTCTTGTTGTATCCTTTATTGTATTAAATAATTTGAGGAGACGTAAGAAGCATACTATATTAGGAAGAACTAATAGGTGAAAAGTTTCGAATTTGAATGAAATATTACATTAATCTTTAAATCAAGTAGATGGCGGAGGGGGTCTGTAATTCTTTAGAATTGCTAGATCAGGTTTCTTGAAATTATCCTTAGCCCGTTTTACTCTTCTTGCGTTTCTTATTGTTTCACTAAACTCCTCTTTTGTCGTGTCTATCCATGCGTAGATTCCATCAATTTTCAGAATTCTCTTAACTTCAACCTCAACTTTTATTGGATCTCGCAGTATTCTTTCAACTTTCATAATCATTGTTATTAGTAGTTCGTCTCCATTTGCTCCCGCTCTAAGCGATTTTCTTATATCAAGACATAATCCTAACTTTCTACTATTCCTATCAGCTATTACTTTTCCTACCAATTGTGAGTAATCCATGCTTTAAACCCAAGATATATATTGTATAACCGATATATAAATGATTTTTTAAATTTCATAATTTAGAAAAACAATTATAAAGATAATTTATAAATAATATATGATGATAACATGCTTGTTGATGAATCGGAATTTGAGATGGAAAGAAAAGTCATGGTAAAAGATGCACCAATGGAAATGGCAACAGGTACACTAAAAAAAGTTGAACAACATATTGTTGATTTTTACTTGAAAATTGCCGAGAAAAACAAAATAGACATTAAACTAACAGAAATTTTCGCTTACTTTAAGATTTATCATTTTCTAACTCAAAAACAACTAAAAAAATTAACTGGTTCTTCAATAGGTTTTATTTCTAATTCACTAAAATTATTTTTACAATCATCAATAGTAACCCGAAATTTCATCCCGAAAACCCACACAAACATCTACACCATAAATGATGAGTATGTCTTCTCAATAGTAACTCCAAGAGCTCAAGTAAATAGAAATAATGTTGAACATGAAAAATTCATTATTAAATTACAGTCGAAATTGGAAAAACTGAAAACAATATATCCTCTCAAATCTAAATTTCTTCTTAGAAGACTTAACGGAATTAGGAATTATTTAGAGACACAAAGAAGGGCTCATTCAGAGTTAGAAAAAACTGATTATTTGGAGGAAGAAATTTCCGACTTATTGCCAGGTGATGAATTCATTGAATATCCTCCTGAAATTGAGGATCTTGAATCATCTTTAGTTGATCGTTTTGTTCGGATGAACATGTTTATTGAAGATGATCCAATTATTAACAAAATTTTAACTTTCTTAATTACTCGAGAGAAAATAAGTCAAGAAATGTTACTTAAATTAACTGGTTATTCCAGAAGTACTATCTCTCGAAATCTTGCTGGATATGGAAAACAAGATTATGTTACAATTTCCAAGAAAGAATATCTGAAGCCAAGAATATATTACATGGATTCCATTGGGATTTATCTTAATGAGGTTATACTTAACAACAGACGATTTCTTATTTCTTGGCGTCCTACATTTACCAATTTGCTTTCCCAACTTGAATTAAATACAAAATACAATAAAAATAAAGAGATGAATAAGTTCTTACAGACAAAAATTAAGGACTTAATTGCGAATATTGATCTAGTAATTAAACGTGCTCAGCTTTTAGAAAATGCTCAAAACGAACTTAAAGAATTTGTTTTAAAAAATAGAGAAATGATGTGATGATTGCTATGATTCATGAAGAAGAGATTACAACTTGGAGAAAAAATCGAGAAAAGGACTTGAGTGAAGGAATTATGATTGGAGAAATGTTGTGGTCTCCTGTTCCTGAAAATGAACGTAAAAATTTGAAATTAAACTTCTTTCCAATTAATGTCTATTTCAAATTTGATGCAAAATTAACTCTATTAGAGACCAAAAAGGAAAGAATTTTATCAAAGGAAGATGGTTCACCAACTGATCCATTTCTTGAAACTGGCTATGTGGAATTCAAATATAATAAAGAAAATATTCGCTTATTCTTTGTTTTTGATGAACAAACAAATGGTTATTACATTGCTTTTAGGGATTCAACTTGTGGTGAAGAAAGCTATCCCAATGGACGATTACTACTAATTGAAAATATAGGACAAGAAGACATAATTCTTGATTTCAATAAAGCATTCAATTTTGCTTGTGCCTATAATGAAACGTTGTCTTGTCCAGTTACTCCACCAGATAATTGGTTAACATTTGCTATAGAAGCTGGAGAGAAAAAATACCATTAATTATTATATTTCCAATAAAACAATGAAGAAAAAAAATTAAAGAAAGAAGAATCACTAAAAAGCTAGTTTTTCTTCTTGTTCATTACTAAACCTATCATTATAATTAGGGATAATCCGCTCATTGTAATCCAAAAAGTAAATCCTGGAAAGGGAAAGGTACCTGTAGCATAATCTAGATTATCAGTATATTGTTCTCCTTCTGCTATAGTAAACTGGGTGTGAATTGCTACAATGTGGGGATCCAATATCGTTGGGATCATTGAGGTATTGTATATAGGTATAATTAAACCTACGCCAACTGGATATATTACATCATAAGCCCATTCATCAACAATTTCTGCCCCTGAGCCGTCTTCAATTCTTGTATGGACTTGGTTATGTGTATTTGACCATGTGCCTTTTGTCCAGTTCCCAAGAGGGTCATCACCAATCCAATAGATGCGAAATGAATATTCATAACCTGCAGAGTTATTCGGTGCTGCAACAAAAGAAACAAGTATTGATACACCATCTATTTCTACATAGTCAATATCAATTTCATCATGAACACCTGAACCGGGGTTTCCTTGTGTTGAATTATTGTAATATGTTAAATCTGCTGTATCATCCTCGACTTTAAAATTTGCCCCTCTTATAGGTGAAATTTGTAGGATCATAATACAAAGAAATATACCTAGAAATCCAATCATAATTTTCTTTTTCATATAACTTCCTCCAATATAATAATGAAATTTTTTTAACATTAGTTAGTATTTGATTTCAGATTATATTTGTGAATGTAAACGTTATGTTTTGCTAAGAAATGTATTGCTTTTAATTTGTTGCTTGATAGCACTTAAGTTACAAATTACTAGACTTAGTTAAAACAACCTCCAAGATGTAATGAAAATCGATATAAATAAAGTTTTTCAAGAGAAAAAGTTCATACTTACTAATCATAATTAGTATAATTTGTAGTTTAGATATCATGTTTAATATTGGATTTTCTAGCTTATACTTCAGTAAAGTCCTTTCTGTTCTAGATGGCTCCCATAGCATTTATTGCCATTGAATCTCTTCATGCTTACTCGCCCACCCATAAAATACTTAAATTGAAAAACAAAGAACACTTGGTGATTATTTATATTGATAAAGTCTACAGAAAATGAAGATTCAAAAATTGAAAGAATTAATGATACTACTAATTCCAATGCTATTGATGTTGAAAAATTAAAGAAACACTTCAAAGGGAAACGTGGGATGGATGATGTCAAAGCAGTTGATGGAATATCGTTTCATGTAGTAAAAGGGGAAGTTTTCGGACTATTAGGAACAAATGGAGCAGGAAAAACAACTACTATTAACATCTTAACTGGTATTCTTCTACCAACTGAAGGGACTGCGCTTGTTGATGGATACAACGTAGAAAAAGAGATGAAGAAGATCAAAGAGTTGATTAGCGTTTGCCCACAAGAACCAGCTTTATACAAATTTCTTTCAGGTTTAGGAAACATCAAATTTTTTGGAAATATGTATTTACTTCCAAAAAATCTAATCATTGAACGCGGAGAAGAACTGCTGAAACTATTAGGATTATATGACGCTAGGAATCGACTGGCTCGAGGATACAGCGGTGGAATGAAGAGACAACTAAGCTTAATTATATCGCTAATTAACGAACCTGATATTCTTTTCTTAGATGAACCAACTGTGGGTCTGGATCCAAGAAATCGACGAAAAGTCTGGGATTTTCTTAAATCACAAAAAGACCAAAAAAATACAATCATATTAACTACCCATTATATTGAAGAAGCGGAAGCACTGTGCGATAGAGTAGCAATCATGGATTACGGAGAGATAATTGCCATGGGACCTCCGCAAGAATTAATTGAAGAACATCAAGTGAAAAATCTGGAAGAAGTGTTCATGAAAATTACAGGTAGAAGTATTTTGGAGGGGATCTAATCATGAAACTACGAAGAATTCTTACCCTCGTTAAATTAGAGATGACAAGACAAGTTATGGATCCTCTTGTCCTGGTGTTTACAACATTGTTAGTACCAATACTAATACTAATTTTTGGATTAGCTATGGGCGATAGCTACGGATGGGGGCCAGATTATTCAATATTCGAAATAATGCTCCCCGGATTTCTTGTATATGCTGGTCTATTAACAATATACGATGTCGCAGCAGGTGTCGGTGGTGAACGAGAGACAGGCATACAAAAAAGAATCAATACAACACCATTAACTACTGCAGAATATCTCTTAAGTCAGATGGCATCCTATACGATTAAACCAATTATCCAATTAGCGTTAGGATTAGGTATAGCTGTTGCTGTTGGATATAGACCACTTATTTTCTTTGGCACAACATATAGTATTGGAGCAAAATTTGCTGGATGTTTGCTTGTAATTGCTTTTATGGTGGTTTTCTCTTTTAGTTCTGTTGGACTTGGACTTATTACCGCGAGCTTTGTAAATACTTCAAATGCTGCTGGTGGATTAGCTTTTGCTTTTATTGTACCCCAACAAATTTTTGGAAGCTTTATTCCCCCTGCTATTTTTGGGATGGATGCTCTAGGGTGGGTCTTTCCAAGTTGGTATGCTACTGATGCTATAAGCATGCTTTTTGCTGGAACCTCTTTTTATTTCTGGAGACTTTGGGTTAGATTTGGAGTGCTTCTTGGTTTTACTATTGTAGTATATATTATTGGTATATTGCTATACGAGAGAAAGAAAAGAAGATAAAAACTAATCCTGAAAACTGAGCGTGAGTAATTTTACCCCGCTCAATTACCTTTTTTCTAATCCTAGATTTATTGTAGCACTTTTTAAAGAAAAAAAATATAGGTTTAAATATCTCTATTAACCAAATTGATTAGAAGATTTTAACATGTCCAAAAATAACATTGTAGAAGTAACAAATGCAGAAAAAGCATTTGGAGATGTGCGAGCTATTGATGGCTTGTCGTTTGATGTCAAACCTGGGGAAATTTTCGGTCTTTTAGGTCCAAACGGTGCTGGAAAGACTACCATGGTCAAACTTATTTTAGGTCTTCTTGAATTAGATGCTGGAGAGATAACTGTTTTTAATTTGCTTCCCAGCACAGATGAAATGGCAATTAAGCAAGATATTGGGTATGTTTCAGAAGAGCCATTGATATACAAGTCAATGACTCCTAAGGAGCTTTTTAATTTCACATCATCTATTCGTAAATTAAAACCTGAAGAAGTATCAATTAAATTGCAGAGATATCTTGAGAGCTTGGAAGCAGAACAATATTATGAAAAACTTGTAGCAACTCTATCTCGAGGAAATAAGCAGAAAATGCAAATCATTGCTGCATTGTTACATGAACCTAAGTTATTGATCATGGATGAACCACTTACAGGATTAGATGCAAAATCTGCTAGGGTTGTGAAAGAAATCCTGGAGCTTCATGCAGAAAATGGTGGTTCTGTTATCCTATCAACTCATATCCTTGAAGTTGCTGAGGAGGTTTGTGATAGGATTTGTATTATTAACAAAGGAAAAGCAGTCGCTACTGGCACAATGGATGAGTTATCGAAACTGGCAGATAAAGCAGGAGCAGACCTAGAAGAAATCTTCCTAAAACTCACACAACAGGATGAATCAGTTAATCTTATAATTAAAAATTTGAGGAAATTAACTGGAAATAGTAACAATATGTGATAGGGATGGAGTACACGAATAAAGAACTCTACAAAGTGTCGAAGAAAGTCTTCACTGAGGCTATACTTCATTCACAACTACAAGCATCCGGTAGTAATAAAGCAAAATTTCTAGAGAGAATCGGCAATAAAAGAAGTAATTTTTCTGCTCAATCGGTTATAATGAAAATTCTAGTTGCTTTCTATATTATTGTCTTCACAGCTATACCTTTGACCTCTTTTATGCAGATCAATATAGTTTCTGTGATACCAACAGTAGAAGATACTTGGAACCTCTTTGCAGGAGGACTATCTGTTAGTGGTTTTATGTTATTGCAGCCAATTATATTGATTCTTTTCTCAGTTACCTTTACTTGGGGATATTTATCAAAAGAACCATACACTTGGATAAGCACTTTACCCTATTCTCGAAAAGATATTAGTAAAATTAGCTTTTTCACTTTCTTTAGAGGAATTAACATCCAAACAATTGTCTTGTTTCTCGTTTTACCTGTTGGTGCGATTATTGGCATTAATTTACCAAGTGGTTTAGGGTTAGGATTGGGTAGGAATTTCCTAATGCTCGGTGTATGTATTGTGGTTAATCTTGCGAACACAGTCTTCAATATTAGCATAGTAATTTTGTTAGGTAGAAAAATGGCTAAAGTAATGGAAGATCAAGAGGAAAACAACAAAGTAGCTAATTTCATCCGCATCGGTAGTATGTTGATCTATTTGATTTTCACAATGCTTGCTTCGTTTACGATACAGATGGCTATCACAAAAATACCCTTATTATTCGATCCTGCAAATCAATTCATCTCAACTCAATCCGCAGATATTGTTAATATAATCCTAAGTTTTATACCATTTCCATTTTCTGGAGGATTTCTATTAACCAGTATAGCCATAGGTTTCACAAAAGTTCCAACACTAGTTATTGTTGGATCTGCTGTTGGTATTGTTCTACAAATCGGCATAGCTATTCTAATCTTCAGAAAAGCATTACGAGTTCTACAGGATATTACTTCAATAGAAAGTAAAACAAAGAAAAGGAGTGTCCGGAAGAAATCCACAATTATTGAGGTTAAAGTTAGTCGACCTACGCGAGCTTATCTTAGACGAGATTTGGCTGTTATTACTCGAGAGTTGCAGACAATCACTTACATGATTATGCCAATTATGATTCCTATTTCAACTGCTTTAGCATATGCACTAAATGAAAAAGTTGGGAATACTGGAATTCCTGCATTGGTGTTATACATAATGAGTTTTGCTATTTTCTCAACATTCTTTATAATAATAGGAATTACGAGTATAGAAACAGGGGGAGAAACGATTACCTCATCTCTGCCAATTAATATACGAGATCAGATTAAAGCTAAACTCCCATTTCTCTTCTCAACTGTTCCATTAATGGTTTTAGTAGCAATACTTCTTCAAATAAAGAAACCACTCTTTATTGATATCCTTCTTATGACTGTTGTTCTGCTCCCAGTAATATTCATAGTAGGTATAATTGGATTATTTTTGAAAATATTCCTATTTGGTAAATTCAAATACAAATATGTGATCGAAGAAGTAAATACAAAGAATAAGGAGCTAAAAATCATCAGTATACTAGTAGTTATGTTTGTTTTAACTGCTGGATTCATCTTATCATTAATTGTTGGTTACTGGTTAACTCTAGTTTTAGAAGGCATTTTTCTCATTTTACTTTTTATTGTTTACAATGTAATGTTTCCAAGAAAACAAATGAAGGTTATTTCTAGTAAATGAGCGTGAATGATTTCACTTCGCTCAACTATTACTTTTTAATCCAGAAATTTCTTAAAGAGAATATGCAAACTACACTAGAGTGTTTAATGCAATGATGAAAGCAATTGTATACGAAAAATACGGCCCACCTGAGGTCCTTCAGCTCAAAGAAGTAGAAAAACCAACTCCTAAAGACAATGAAGTACTGATTAAAGTACATGCGACAACAGTACATAGAGGCGATGTGAGAATGCGAAAATTCGA
>JAHLVZ010000007.1 GCA_019058165.1 Candidatus Heimdallarchaeota archaeon | reverse complement strand
GTAGTAATAGATGTCACTACTGCAACAAGTCCAACCTATATCACAAGTTTAGCTCAAACAGCTGGAAAGGATCTCCGAGGTTTGTATGTCAATGAAACAAATTTGTATATGACATTCAATTACGATGGATTTGATATTTACGATATATCACAAACTGCTACACCAAGTTTGTTATCTTCGACTAATAATTACGGAGACTTTTTTGATATAGCAATTAAGGATAACTATGCTTTTGTTGCAAGTATGTATTATGGATTCTTAGTTTTTGATATTTCAGATCCTAATAATATTGTGAAAGTACATGATAACTCAAATACAAATAATGTAAGAAATTTAGAAATCGCAGATGATTTGCTTTACTTAGCGAATGGCGATATAGAAATATATGACATCTCAAATCCAGTAAGTCCTACGTTTGTCGATGAATATACAATGTACGACATTCATGATGTGACTATTCAAGGAAATTATGCGTACTGTGCAGCATGGGATGATGGACTAGTAATAGTTAACATAACAGACATCCACGACATGACATTCGTAAGTAGCCTGACAGATGGAAATATATCAAGAGGAATTGATGTTACAGGGAATTTCGCATATCTAGCTTCACATGGTGGGGGGCTACAAATAGTCAATATCACAGATATTTCAACTCCAGTATATGTGTATAGAAATTACCCAGCAGGATATGCCTATGGTGTCTGGGGAAATGATGGCTTAGTACTTTTAGCTCATGGATGGGGAGGATTGTATGCTTTTAATACAACAGATTTAGAGAATGTGGTTATAATTGACAATGTAGATCCTGGTGGGTATGCATACGATATAAAAGTTGAAGGACAATACATGTTTCTAGCTGATGGATGGTCAGGAGTACATATTTACGAATGGAGTCCAACATCAGAGCTACTAAAAGTAGGAGAATTTTTTGATGACGAAGGAACAGCATATGGAATAGAAGTTCTTAATGGAACCATTTACTGTGCTGATAGTCAAGGAGGATTAGAAGTCCTCTTACATGATAACGATGGAGATACACTCTCAAATCATGTCGAACAGTATTACTATGGAACAGATATAGATTTGGTAGATACAGACGGTGATACCATCAATGATAATGTTGAAGTAAATACATACGGAACAGACCCAGCAAATGCAGACACAGATGGAGACGGATTCAATGATTGGGAAGAACTCACAGCAGGGGTAGACGGATTCGTTACAAATCCACTTCGATCAGATACTGATTATGACTTGCTAAGTGACTACGAAGAATACAATTCCTACGGAACAAATCCATTACTGTATGATACCGATGGCGATGGTCTGGACGACGGTGATGAAGTATTAGTATATTATACTGATCCACTAGATACAGACACCGATGGTGATACAATAGACGATCAAGAAGAAGTTCTCCCAGGTGTTGACGGTTACGTGACAAATCCATTGGAAGCAGACACAGACAGTGATGGAATAGAGGATTACGAGGAAATTATTTTGGGAACAGATGGTTACGTCACAGACCCAACTGATGACGACACAGATAATGACGGTCACATCGATGGAGATGAAATTGCTGCTGGAACAGATCCCACAGATCCAAATGATCCCGCTCCAACTACTTCCCCAAGTCCTACTCCGACAGATACTGGTGGATTTCAACATGGGTTAATCTTTGGTTTCTCCTTGATGACACTTGTAGCAATTGTTGTTTGGGTAGCTGATCGTCGAAGAATTAGATATACTGGTTAAATCAGATTTTAATGAGGAACAAATCCTTCCTCATTCTTTTCTTATTTTTTATTTTCACAAAATTAAGGATTGTATTGATAGCAAGTTAATGGAAAATAGATTTATTAGAAGAGATTCTTTGGTTGACTATGATTTGTGTGGATATCAGTAAATGCACAGGATGCAAAAGGTGCGAAACTGCATGCGCTTTCATTCACACAGAAAGAGTTAGTAATCATCTTTCTAGAATTAAAATTTTGAATTTATATGAGATTGGAATTGATAGTCCAGTTGTTTGTCAGCAATGCAATGAAAGGTATTGTATAAATGATTGTCCAGACGAAGCATTAAGTATTGGTTCTCAAGGGGAAGTTCTAGTAAACAGAGATGTTTGCTCCCTATGTTTTAGTTGTGAAGATGCTTGTCCGATTGGAGCAATTCAGCTTTTCAATGATGAGGTTTTTGTCTGTGATCTTTGCTCGGGAGACCCTGAATGTATTAAAGCTTGCACTGAAGAAGCCTTATCTTTAGTAGCAAGAGAGGAAAAAATTTCACTATCTGAGTATAAGAACGTCTCAGTTAAGTTAACACCAAGTCAAAAACGATTCGAGTATGTAAGAAAACAAGGAATCGAGTTGCGAAAAACATGGAGGAAGAATCGTGCTTAGATATGGTTTTGGTGGAAGAATTCTCAGAATCAATCTCACAGAGAGGAGTTACAATATAGAAAAAATTTCCTCTAGTTGGATTAAGCCACTCATTGGTGGTAGAACGTCCAATACTCAAATACTATATGATGAACTAGATCCAAATTGTGATCCGTTGGGAGAAGAAAATATAATCATTTTTGGAGTTGGACCTTTAACAGGTTCCATTCTACCTGCTTCAGCATATTTTATTGTTACAGCTAAATCACCTTTGACTGGAATTTTAGGAGATTCTGCTGCTGGTGGTTCTTTTGGTCCTGAAATGAAGCAAACAGGATTTGATCAGATTGTAGTTACTGGGAAAGCAAAAGAACTACTTTACTTACTTATTACTGATAACGGAGTCGATTTTGTTTCTGCATCGAATTTAGCAGGGAAAACAATTGTTGATACAACCAATTACATCAGAAAGAAACACAAAGACTATGCTATACAAGTTGCAGCAATAGGTGCAGCAGGAGAACATCAAGTTCTTTATTCAGCCATTGTCTCGAGTGGAAACCGTGTAAATGGACGAACTGGAATGGGGGCAGTTTTGGGTTCAAAGAATCTCAAAGCGATTGCTGTTCGTGGTTCAAGTCCTGCTGAGTATGCAAATCCAGTAATTCTCAAAGAAGAATCAGAGAAGATCCATCAAGCAATCATGAAACACAATGAGTATGCAAAAAGATACCAACTAGGAACTACCATGCTCATGAAAGATTTGAATAGCATTGGAATTCTGCCAACAAATCACTTCCAAGAAGGTGTTTGTGATTATATCGATAAGATATCTGGTGAAAAGTTAGCAACGACCTACAAAGTGAAGAATAAAGCTTGCTTTAATTGCAATCTTCATTGTTCGAGATACTATATTTGTGATAACCTTGAAGCAGAGGGTCCAGAATACGAAACCCTTTGTAGTTTTACTTCTAAGATCGGGAGTTCTAATCTCCCCTTCGCTCTCGAGATGAATTACTGGTTGAATCAAATGGGATTAGATTCCATTTCGACTTCAGAAGTTATTGCTTGGATCATGGAATGTCAAGATCGGGGATTAATTCATCCTGATGACTTGGATGGTCTTGAACTCAAATGGGGAGACACAGAGAAAGTTCGGGAAATCGTGAAAAAGATAACTTTCAGAGAAGGAATTGGTGATAAATTAGCAAACGGAACGAGAAATCTCTCAAGAGAATTCAGTGAAGAAGCTCAGAAACTTGTTTTACATGTCAAAGGCTTAGATGTTATCAATGGTGATCCTAGAGGGATAAAGGCTTACGGATTAACTTATGCTATTGCCTCTAGAGGTGGGGACCATCTCCGAGCAGAACCATTCTTCGAATTAACCAATCGAAAAGCAGAAGCCAAGAGAAGATTCGGAACAGAAAAAGCAGCAGATCGATTATCTGAGGAAGGGAAAGCAGCTCTTGTTGTCTATTCGGAAAAAATTGCTCTTCTTACAGACAGCATGACTATGTGCAAAAATATTGGTCTCTGTATGGACGTTTTGAATTTTGAAAATATAGCTGATCTTCTCAATGCCTGTACTGGATTAGATTATACTCCTGATTATTTACAAAAAATCATGAATGATTCAGTTAATTTGCAACGAAAACTCAATCAGAAATTTGGAGTTACTCGAGAGGATGACACACTCCCCGATAGATTTGTTTTGGAATCCTTGAAGCGTGGTCCAACGAAAGGGTCAAAAGTTAATATTGATAAGATGGTAGATGAATATTATAAATTACACAATTGGAAAGATTAGTTCCTAAAATCTTATAATGACACATAATAAGTTGGTTTTATGAAAATTGCTTTGTTATATTTTTCTGGAACAGGTGTCACTGCAAAATTTGCTTCTGATATTGCTAGTGGATTCTTGAAAACAGAACACTCAGTGGATCTTTTACGTATAAAAAGAAAAAGCACCTTTGACCTCACCGATTATGATTTATTTGGTATTGGAGCCCCTGCTTACTCATACCGTGCCCCCAGAATTGTAACAAGGATTTTGAGAAAACTAGATTTCAAAGGTAAACCATTCTTTGTTTTTTCAACAAGCGGAGGAGTTCCCGGAAATACTCTTTGGAATTTATATATGGCTGTTTATCGTAAAGCTGGTCTATTTTTAGGATCCATAGAGGGTTTTGGAACAACCAATATCAAATCTTGGATGCCTAAATTAAGTGATACAAAACGCAAACTCGGTGGTTTGACTAATCATGATTGTGAAATGGCTCAACAGTTTCATGAAATAATAATGGGTCGACTTAACAGATGGCAGAAAAAACCAGATAAAGGGGAAATGAAAAGTATAATTCCTGATGCTAATTTGGGGTATTATATTTGGGCTGGATTCTTTACCTGGCGTTTTGAGATGGCATTCTATGCTGGCATCAAATTTCTAGATAAGGAAAAATGTAATAGCTGTAAACTTTGTGCAACACGTATTTGTCCAAGTGGGGCGATAACACTGAAAAGAAATAATATGCCAAGATTCAATGAATTTCTTTGTGTTGGTTGTTCTGGATGTATGAATTTATGTCCAAAAGATGCCATTTGGACTTTTAGATCAAAGAATCATCAACAATATGATCTGTATAAAGAATACATCCTAAAGAGTTAGCTCAATATAACAACAGTATCTAAAGACCTCATCAACCATGATCCAAAAGGAAAGGCAATAACTGTAACAACGCAAGCACTTGATAAACCTATTAATAGTAATCCTGCCCACCAACCAATAAGATAGAACCAAATTACTCCTAAAACTATCCTTTCTCTAGTTCTCCAAGTATGATGTGACTCACGATTAAATGAAAAGACCATTTCAATCCGATCAAGCATCCAATATCCTGCAGGAGCAGAAAAGACCATAGCAACAAAAACAATCGCAAATAAGTACCAAATGATGGAAATCCACCAGCCGAAGAGGGCTGCCCAAAGTATTCGAACAATTAAATTTGCGATTAAATCTTCCAAAATTGCATTCCCAAAATAAATTAAGTTTTTTTATTTAAAGGATTATTGGATTAGAAAAAAACAATTAATTAGTTTCAATTTTTACATGAATGCCTAATTCTACTAATTTTCTGAAGAAATACTTCTCAATTTCTGCTTCTTTCACAGTTCTCCCAAAAGTAATGTTGAGGTTATCACCGAAACTTGTGACAGAACAACCAGTATTAATTGTTGAACTTGGAGCTAAGAGTAAATCAAAGCTCTCGATTTCATTTGCAAAAGCTTCTGGCATAGTAACCTTTCCGATATTGCTTAGTTTTCCGGAATACAATTGTTCACCCATCTTTTGATAGAGTAGTCCACCTAATAATCTCTTAAGAAAGAGCGGGATGATTCTCATGAGAGGGAATAATTGTCCTTTAACATTTCTAGAGATGGATTGAGTAATAGTCTTAGTAGCAACTTCTTTTCTAATCGAATGATGAACTAAATGTAGGATCTCATTGAAACTGTATCGACCAAGTTTAGGATTTAGTTCTGGGGAGATCATAAATGAAAAATTCCTCATGGTCTTAGAGGGATAAAGATTCCTTAAATTAACGGGCACAGCAACACGTATTGGTTTCATGTTTCTTTTTCGTTGATGAGCAGGCAAATTGAATAAAACTGATTGAAGAGCATCCAAATAAGCAGAAGTCAGTAATTCAGTTATAGTTACTTTTTTCTCTCGAGAAATTTTAAGAATCTCTTTCACTGACACATTGCCAGTTGTTACATGATATCTCTTTCTTTTCTCGCTTGTTAAAGGAGGTTTGAAAGCAACTCCATGTGTTTTCGGAAATGGAAGCTTTTCATTATAATTTCTTTTGTATGCACATTCAAATTCTTCGGGATCAGGGACTTGATTTGGTCGGAAAATATCACCCCAATCCTCAGGGGTAATTCCTCGCAAATGCAAATATTCTGCAACAAGAGCTTTGAGGAAGATCAATCCACCTGTACCATCAGTAAGACTGTGATGGAACTCAACAGCAATACGATTGAAGTAAGCTTTTACTCTAAAAGGAAACACACCACGACTATATACTGGTAATCTCTGACAAGGATATTTAGTTTCAGCAACAATCTTTGGATCATTCTGGTTTTTCTCCCAATAAGCCCAGAAGAAACCCTTTTTGAGAGTAACATCAAAATATGGGAAGCGAACTATAATACGATTTAAGGCCGTCTGGAGATTCTTAACATTAATTCGATGTTTTAGAGTACATGATAATCTAAACATGCTTGGGGATTTATTACTATTAATAAGACTGTAAATAGTGGCAGCATTATCCAACTTGTAAAATTTGCGAATCTTTAGTTGATCATGTAACTTTGGTACAAAGTTCCTATCGTATTCGGTTATAATTTCTGCCAATATAAGAGCTATCCCTGTTTATTTAGAATAACTGTTCTTTTACTGTGACAAAAATAAACCTTTGTATATAGTATTTTTATGAGTAAATAATCAGTCGGGAAACATTAATGTACTATTAGTCTTTAGTTTTCTAGTTATTTAGATTTGGATGTTATAATATGATTAAATCCGTTAGAAAGAATTTTGTATTAATTATATGCTTGTTAGTTGCTTTTACAAGCTTAAATATTCTAACTATTGATTCTGGTATCAATACAAGTGATGATGCTGTTACCATTGATGCCGGTGATCTTTCCTTGAGTTGGAGTTTTCTATTAACTGAAAATGTCGAAAAAACACCAACTGCAGCTGACATAAACGATGATAATTTGCGAGAGGTTCTCTTACCTCATGGTACTAGACTTCTTTGTTTTTCAAATACTGGTACCAGTCTTTGGAATTTTACAGCTAATGGAGATGTTTGTGAATCTCCTGCTGTTGTTGATATTGACCACGATGGTGATCAAGAGATCATTTTCGCTGATAATATGGGTTTTGTTTATAGCCTGAATTCAGCAGGTACAGAAGAATGGAGTATTGAGTATAGTGGTGAACAGTTTATCGGTGCTCCAGCAATTGGCGACTTGAATAATGATTCCATATATGAGATTATTCTTGGAGGTGAAACAGGAGCAGCTGTCTACTGCTTAAATGAAACAGGACATGATAATTGGATCTTTGATTCTATTGATAGCTTCTATACACCAATAATTGCAGATGTAGATGGTGATGGTTATCAAGAAGTTATTGCAATTGATGCTTTCTTTCCAACAATCTACTGCTTGGATTATTTAGGAAATGAGAAATGGAGCTTCTCTGCACCTCTAGATATTGAATCAACACCTGCAGTAGCAGACCTCAATAATGACGGAAAACTGGAAACAGTGTTTGGCTGTACTGATCATGTACTTTATTGTTTGAATTCAACTGGTCATGAAATCTGGAGTTACGCAACAACTGGTGATATTCTATCCTCTCCAGTCATTGGAGACCTTTACAATAATGGTACATATGAAATCGTCTTTACATCAAGTGTTGGCTATGTTTATTGTTTAGATTGGACAGGTTCTCAAATTTGGAATCACTTCACTAATACACCTTATAGTAATTCTCCAGCTCTATGCAAAGTAGACAATGATGATTATCTAGAAATTGTTATTTTAAATGACTATGGTAATTTATATGTCTATAATCATACAGGAGGAGTATTGGATATGGAAGTTGTTGGAACTAATACAGATTCTAGTGTTATTGCTTTAGACTTGGAAGACGCAACAACCGGCAATACTGAGTTCTTGTTTGGTGGCACAGACTTCAATCTCTATTGTTATACTTGGACAACATCAACAGTAACAAATAATGCTGAATGGTCTGGTTTTCATGGATCCAATTCCAGAAATGGTCGTATTGACTTCGATGGCGACGGGTTGGATGATGAAACTGAGAATTATTATGGTACACATTCTCATTTGAGAGATACCGATGGTGATACATTACTGGATAGAACTGAATTATTCTATTCCTATACAAGTCCAATAAAAAGTGATACAGACGACGATGGACTAGATGATTTTGAAGAATTTATTACATACTCAACTAATCCACATAACCCCGATAGCGATTCAGATGGCTTAAATGACTATGAAGAGATTACTAGAAATACTGACCCATGGGATTCAGACACAGACGATGACCTGTTAACAGATGGAGAGGAAATCAATACTTATGGTTCTAATCCTTTAACAAATGACACAGATTCGGACGGTCTCTACGATTGGGAAGAAGTAAACACAGGAGTAGATGGACTACTAACAAGTGTTGACGATGACGATTCAGACGACGATGGAATAATCGATGGCGATGAAGTCACATATGGTACAAGTCCTCTTGATGGAGATTCGGATGATGATGGAATTCTCGACGGCGAAGAGATTGTTACTGGTACAGATGGTTGGATTACAGATCCGACTGATGCAGACACCGACGGCGATGGTTTTGATGACCTTGAGGAAATCACCGAAGGAACTGATCCAACAGACCCCTTAGATTTCCCAACTACCCCAACACCGACTCCAACTGCTAGCAGTGGATTCAAGAATGGATTGATCTTTGGATTCTCCTTGATGACACTTGTTGCAGTAATTGTTTGGATTACAGATCGACGAAGAATTCGTTATACAGGTTAGTTCACAACTAACCTATTTTCATATTTTTTTCTCTATAAAAGACAGATTACACAACAAATTTATGTTTGAGATTATTATTCTTCATTTGATGTATTTACATTAGCATTTAGTTGTGATTATATGTCAAAAGCTGATAGAAAAACAATTTTAGCAATTTTCCCGCATGCAGATGATGAAATTAGTTGCGTAGGAACTATGGCGAATCACGTTATCCGTGGAGATCGAGTAATTCTCTGTTTTGCTACTCATGGAGAAATGACGTCACTCATGGGAGATGTTTCAGAGGAAGAAATCGTTTTTGCTCGAGAGGAACATGCTGCAAAGGTTGCTGAAATCATTGGATGCGAAGTGATGTTTCTTGACTTTAAAGACACTGAAGTAGAAATCACAAGAAAGAATGCAAAGAAAATCGCGGGAATTATCAGTCAAATCAAACCGGATGCTATACTCACTTGGAATATCTATCATCGACATCCTGACCATAGATCTATCGCACAATTAGTGATTGATGCTGTAACAATGGCTAGAATACCTCGAGTAGTAGATCCAAATGGACCACATAGAAAGGATATTACTATCATTCAATACTACGGTGAGCGAGCTATTCTACCATCAATCTATGTTGATGTCTCACAAACAATTCATAAAATTAAGGAAGTCACTCAGTGCTATGCTGACACTTACGGGTGGACTGGAGCAGTAGAAAGGGTAACAGCAAGAAGAATGTCAACCGGAATGGAATGCGATGTAGATTATGCAGAGAAATTCACAATCCTCAGACGAAGACATCGACCTGTAAGATATATAGTTTAAATTCAATTTCCTTTCTCCTTGCATTTTTGCTGTTTTCGAAGAAAAATAATAAGACCAAACAATAAGCTTTCTAAATAATTTGTAACTTAGAATACTAGGTTGAAATCCATGAGAGAATTTGATGAAAACAGATTCTATGAAAAATTAACACCTTTTTTTAAAACTCCTATAATTGGTGGATTGGTTGGTCTCCCACAAAGAAACGATTTCTTGTATGTCTCTACTGAAGAAAAAGGGCTACGACTCCTATATCGTCGGAGTGCTACAAGTGATCCACAGAAACTTCTAGATAAACCACTCAGTGGCATTCTTGCCTTACACGACAAAAAAGATTTGTTGGTCTACAAGAAGGATGAAGATGGAAATGAGAACTACAATATTTTTCAACTGGATTTTTCAAATAATGGTAAAACCACTCAAATTACAAAAGAACCAATTGGAAGTGTTGCCGAAGTATATTGGGTAGATAATGAGACTTTAGTAGTTGTAGGTTTTAATGAAGAGCATTATTACGTTAGAACACTTAATATGAAGGGAGAAATGGTCGAGGTTTTTACAACAGCAGAGCAAGTGTTAAACTCACATTATGATAGAAAGAACAAATTAATTGCAGCTGCTGTAGAACGAAGATATACTAAGATAGCAATCATTGATATTTCTACGGCAGAAGTGAAAAATTGGATAACTCAAAGCGAAGATTCTTCTTGCAGTTTTCCAGCATTTTCTGCAAAAGGACAGTTAGCCTATATTTGTGACCAACAAGTAACTCATGATGAACTAATAATCCAAGCGAGTGATAATCCAGAGGAATTGAAGAAATTTCCTTTACCCGGCTTTGCTGGCTTTTGGCCTTTTGACGAAGATGCAATTAAATGGATTGACGAAGAACAATTAGTAGTAACTGTTGGTAAACATGGAAGGGTTTCACTTTATCATTTTTACATTCCAGATGCTAAGTGGACAGAAATCTTACCAAAGGATCTTTCATTAAACAGTGCAGTAGTAACAAGTGATAGTATTATCTGGACTGGGAGCTCATTTAAGCGACCACAAGCAATGTACAAGTGCAAAGATGGAAAGAATACCAAATTATTGGATATGGGTCCAGATGTTCTTGATTTCTCAATAGAAAGCCATTGGTATAAAACCTATGATGAAAGGAAAATACATGGTTGGTTACTCAAAAATCCGGATCCTGATGCACCTCTCTTGGTATTTTGTCATGGAGGACCTACATATGCAATTACTAATAGTTGGAATCTTTATCTAGTTCCATTTGTTTTAGCGGGATTCAATGTATTTGCTCCAAACTTTCGAGGAAGTACAACCTATGGCTCAGAATTCAAAGATCTCAATATCGGAGAATTTGGAAGAGGAGACTTGGAGGATTGTCTCTATGGTGCAAAAGCTATTGCTGAGTATCTTGGGTACAAAGCATTACCACATATATATGGTGCTTCCCATGGAGGTTTTCTAACACTTCGAGCACTAACAAAGCAACCTGATGAATGGTTAGGTGGGGTAGCTATAGTTCCAATAGCTGACTTAGAAGAAGCTTATTCCCTAGCAAATAGTCATTACAAAGCATTTCTAAAACACTTCTTTGGTGGAACACCAGAAGAGAAGCGGAAATTATACCGTGAATATTCACCGATAAATTTTGTTGCTAACTTGAAGAAACCATTACTCATATATCATGGAGCAAATGACTCAAGATGTCCTGTCGTCTCTGTGAGAAGATTTCATGAGGAAGCGAGGAAATTGAATCTACCAGTCGAATTAATCGTTGCAGGTGATGAAGGACATGGAACGAAAAAAATCGAAGGAATTTTTGATGAAATAAAACTGTCAGTAAAACATCTACTTTCTCTTCAGGAGTAATTTCAGATAATGAAAAACTCCTACAAGAATGTTCATTGGTATGGAATGCAATGTAGATTATGCATATAAATTTGCTATCCTCAGATAGAGGTATCGACCTGTAAGATATATTGTTAATCAATAAGTAGTGAGGTTTTCAAATTTGAAGGATGATTTTTCAAAGTATTCAATAAGCAAAGAAATTAGATATGAGCCGTTAGAGCTTCTAGATTTTCCTGAAATAATTAATTCATGTCAAAAAGAATGGCAAAATATTGGAATTTGCAATGTGAATGATTGTGTCGTTAGACTGGGAGTAGTAAAGGGTGAATTTCATTGGCACAAACATGAAAAGGAAGACGAGTTTTTCTATGTAATTGATGGATTACTTTACATCGATTTAGAAGACAGAACAATTACACTAAAACCTCAACAAGGTTTTCTTGTTCCAAGAAAAATTGTTCATCGAACAAGAGCACCGGTTCGTACTGCCATTATGATGGTTGAAGGTTCAACTGTAGAACCAACCGGAGACGAATGATAAGTTATTTCAGTTTTTTCTGTTTAATGATAGTTTTTTTCTTCTTTTTTTTTGTTCTTGCAGTTGAAGAACTTAGATACAAAAGAATTATTTTCATGAATGCTAATTTATGTCGGAAGTCTTTATTTGGTGGATCCCTATGAATAAAAATAAGATATTTGTGTTAGTGATAATTTATACATTTTTTGTTATAACAATTGGTTGTTTTAATACTGAATCAACAATAATAGAAAAACCAGGTGAGATAGTTGTTCCCAACGCGATGACAGTAAGTTTAAGATGGGATTACACAACTACAACACCAACAATACAAACATCACCTGTGGTAGCTGATATTGACCGTGATGATGATTTAGAAATTCTCATTTGTGGAGCTGACAGTCGTCTTTATTGTGTAGATAGTACAGGTAGTCTTGAATGGACATACATATGTAGTGATTTAACTCAATATTCATCACCTGTTGTTGCTGATCTGGATGATGACGGAACATTCGAAATTCTATTTGGATGTAATGACAATTACTTGAAATGTGTAAGTCATACTGGTAGTCTTGAATGGGAATTTGATACTGGAGGATATGTTGGAGCCACACCGGTTGTTGCAGATTTAGATGATGACGGAACCTTAGAAGTATTGATAGGTGGAACTGGTATATCATCTGGTGGTATCTTTTGCTTGAATAGTACTGGAGGACAAGAATGGTTCTATGGAACTTATCCAGTTGGTCAAGCAGTTGGTATAGCAGATTTAGAGAATGATGGAATCCTTGAAGTCATAGCAGTTGATCAAAATAAAATTAGCTGTATAGATTATGACGGAAGTAGTGCTTGGACAGTAACTATACCAGGTATGACTACTGGCTTAAGAGCACCGGTAATTGGTGATTTGGATAACGACGGAACAGATGAAATTGTTACTTGTGATTTTGGTACAAAGAGGGTATTCTGTTATAGTCATCTTGGAGTACAGGAATGGAATTATACAACTTTTGATATGAAAGGGGTTTCACCTGCACTTGCAGATCTAGATGGTGATAATAATTTAGAAGTAATTGTTATAGATTATGCCAGCAATGGAACTGTTTATTGTTTAGATTCATCAGGTAGTTTAGTATGGCATACAAATACTGGTATAGGAGGACGAGCTCAACCAGTAATAAGTGACTTGGATAATGACGGAACTTATGAGATAGTAGTTGGTGGAATGAATAACTACTTAACATGTTTGAATCATACTGGAGGAACTGAATGGAGTCAAAATGTTGGAGGAGTATTTGGTTGGTCAACTCCATGTATATTTGATTTAGACAAAGATGGCATATCTGAAATAATAGTAGGAAATGGAGCGGATATAGAATGTTATCAACTATCAGGTATAGCAGCATCTGGAAAAAGTCCATGGCATAGTTATCAATGTTCAATTTTTAATACAGGGAATGTTGACTCCGATGGAGATTTCTTAGATGATATTACTGAAGCATACTATGGAATTTCAGCCAGCTCAATGGACTCAGATTCGGACTTGTTAAATGATGGTTTAGAAGTAATAATATATGGTACAGACCCTGCTGATATGGATACAGACGATGACTTGTTGGGAGATAATGCTGAAATAATTCTTGGTACTGATCCGCATGATCCTGATACAGACGACGACGGATTAATTGATAGTGAAGAGATAACACTAGGTTCTGATGGATATTATACCGATCCATTGGATGCTGACTCGGACGATGATGGGTTAAATGATGGAGACGAGAATACTGCAAATACTGATCCTAACGATTCAGATACAGACGATGATACAATGCCAGACGGATGGGAAGTAGATAATAGCTTAGATCCTCTTGTTGATGATACTGCTGGTGACCCTGATTCCGATGGTTTAACGAATATTGGTGAATACAATAATGGAACTGACCCACAAGATGATGACAGCGATGATGATTATATTCTTGACGGAGAAGAAGTGATATTGGGTACAGATGGGTATATTACCGACCCACTAGATAATGACACAGATAGTGATGGTCTAGATGATGGATATGAAACTGGTACTAGTTCCACAGATCCTACTGATAGCGATTCCGATGATGATACTATCCTTGATAGTGAGGAAGTTGTTACTGGGGCAGATGGCTTTATTACGGATCCTAATAGCAATGACACCGACTTGGATGGACTCAATGATGATTTTGAAATAGATACTAGTCTCACTGATCCTACAGATAGCGATACAGACGACGATGGTTTGGAGGACGGAGATGAATACCTCTTCCATTTGACTGATCCAAATGACATGGACTCAGATGACGATGGGATAATTGATTCGGAAGAAGTTTTCGCAGGCACAGATGGTTTTATCACAGATCCGAATGATGCAGACACCGACGGAGACGGTATTGATGATAATGATGAAATTACTGCTGGAACTGATCCGACTGATCCCAATGATCCTACTCCCACAGATACAAGTGGTCTTGATTGGTTGTTTGCTTTCGAACTTATTATTCTCTCTTTATCTGCTATTCTGATTCGTCGGAAAAAACACTAATTATAGAAATATGAGGTTCTCCCCCTCTATTTTTTCTTCTTTTTCTTTCTTTTCTTTCCTTTCTAGAAATCATTTATTCCCCCTGACTCATAAATTCAAAGGTGTTTATTTATGAGATATAATCTACAGTAAGCAATGGGAGTTTTTAATTTACTGTAAAAAAAAAGAGAATGAAAAGACGCAATTGCGTCTTTCAATATGGCTATCGCGTGGTTACAGTTTTCCGTTTTCTAACTATGATAACAATTACGATGATTAGTACTACGAGAGCTAAACCACCGAAAATAATGATGTAATGCCACCATTCAAGATTCAAAGCTGGGATTTCAACCTCAATGTCTACAACATCACTCCAGGTACTAGCTACGTCATAATTATCTACAGCTCGAACTCGGAAGTAGTATGTTCCATTCGTTAAACCTGAAACAACTTGAGATAAACCAGAAACATTGTAACTATTGATTGGAGTAGCAAATCCAATTTCAGTGTCTACCTGTAATTCGTAGTGATCAATTCCAACATCATCTGTACTAGCACTCCAGTTTACCTCAACACTACTAACAGTAATAAGAACACCAGGATCATTTATTGCTGGTTCACTTGGTGCTTCATTAATGAAGTATTGAATGGAGATTTCGTAAAGATGAGGACTTCTGTCTGTAAATCCTTCAATTTCAGCACGCCAGCGAAGATCATCGCCAATATTTACAAACTCATGTTCTACATTTGGAGTTACTGCTTCCCAGTTACTACCACCATCTGCAGAGATGAAATAGGATATACCTACTCCAGCTGGATTGAAGTCATCAGCATATAGTGTTGCTCTATGAATTAGGAAACTTGTGGAATCCATCTCCAGAGATTCAGCAACACTAATACCTGGAACATAAGTGTCGCCAGCACTTTCAAAGTGACGGAGAATTACCAAACTTGTCTTATTGGCTACGTAAGTATAATCGCCACTCGAAGTTACTTGTAATGCAGCAGTAGCATCTGGATAAAGAGAAGCAGTTACACTACTGTAATCAGTTTCATTTACTAAATAGATACCTTCTGCACCAGCAGCACTCATGACATATGGGCCAAAATTCCAAACTCCATAGGAATCCAAGAAATAACCAATATCTGCGGAATGAATGTAATCGTAGCTATACTTATCTGAAACATTGTATAATACTAACCAATTTTGATCAGAAACATATGCTATGTCACCATCAACCTTAACATCATAGCAATAACTTGTAAGATCATCAACGGTTGTTAGCTTTTCATTATATATATCTTTCACATTATAAACATAGAAACAATTATCCATTACTCCAGCATCATGGTCAACAACATAGAGATGCGGTCCTTGAACCCAAACTGCAGTTACATTGTTAAAACCATCATCCCAATAATTAATATAAGAACCTATGGTATATGGATCACTAATATCATACAGATACACACCCCATATTCCATCTGCAACAAAAGCTATATCTCCTGAAAGAGTTACGTCAGTTGCGTAAGTAAGAATCGTGGAATCAGTCTGGAAGATATTGGTTGGGTCACTAATATCATATATACGTAAACCTCCACCTGAACCATAATCAGCAACGTAGGCAAAGTTACCTCTTACTTCTAATTTTCTATAGAAGCGAGATGGAGATACAACAGATTGGTCTAGTAGGATTGGATTATCTGGATTTCTAATATTTAGTGTATATAATCCATCGTCTCCTCCAACGACATAGGCGATGTCTCCTCTTACTCTGACGTCATAAGCTTTGTAGCCAGAATAAGCATTTTGGTATGCGTATCTTGAGAAATTAGTTATTCCTCCACCGATTGCTGCAATTTCATAAGTATAGAGACCTAAATCAGCTCCGACAACGAGAATACCACCAAACAAATCGACATCATTTGCATCACCTAATGGAAATGGATATTCTTGAGTTACATAGGTTGGATGTTCAGGATCAACCACATCTAGTACTATTACTCCTCCTGGT
Source organism: Candidatus Heimdallarchaeota archaeon (assembly GCA_019058165.1). Classification (GTDB taxonomy): domain Archaea; phylum Asgardarchaeota; class Heimdallarchaeia; order JABLTI01; family JABLTI01; genus JABLTI01. The sequence continues at coordinate 41,860 of JAHLVZ010000007.1, read as the reverse complement.
CCATCAGCAACAAACAAGGTATTGCCTTGTAATACAAGTTTTCGAGCATTTCCAGGTGTATCATATGTTCCTTTTATCTCTGGATTTGTTGGATCTCGAATGTCAACAACGTGTACTCCCGCTGGACCATCTGCAATGTAAGCATATGCGCCATCAACAATTATATCAGTAGCATTTCCAGGTGTGTCAATATGACCTAATTCCACAGTTGCTGTTTTGACAGTTGTATTAACTATATACAAACCATTATCACTTTCTGCAAGATATGCGATTGGGTATTCGACATAAAGTCCTAAAGTTTTATTTGAGACCCAATTACTTGTGATTTCAACCATAGCACTAGGATCACTAGCATCAATTATTCTAAAAGAGTCATCTCCGGTATCATCATATGATGCATAATACATTAAGTGTCCATCTGCTTCAATATCAGTGATCCTACCATTTGCATAAGTTGAAGCTATATATTTAGCAGCAGATGAGAGGTAGGGATTTGATATATTGTATGTGTTCACCCTTATTGTTCCTGCAGCATATCCAAGATATAGTACATCACCTTCTACAGTGATTGCATAAGGTCCTATTGTAGCATCATCATCTGACATTTGATGAATATTACTTGGATCATTAATATCGAAAGATGCCATTGTGCTTGTTCCAGCATTTGGATTAAAACAAGCAGCAAAGACTTTTCGTCCCTGCACAGCAATATCTGTTATTGGATTAGCAGTCATTGACAAGTCTAACCAATCCCATGAGTAATTACGTTCAGCAGTTACACCATCAGTTCCCCAACCATCAGCTGTTGTTGCTCCAGCTCTATAGGTTGTATTCGAAAAATCTTCGAGAAACGTTGCATAGCTTTGAGCAAACAGGTTTGATTCTTGTGTAGTTTCTTTAGCAACTATTGATTTTGACAAGAAACTGGCACTCAGGGAAAATAATGAAATCAAAAATAAAGTCATAAGAATTCTTTTTACTTTTATCAGAGTTTATTCCTCCAATGGAATACTAACTATATTTCGTTTTTCTAATAAAAAGATATCTTTTAATTATTTCACATTAAGGGATTCATTTTTCAACATTATCAGTTTCTTTTGTAAATTAATTATTTATAAGCAATAATTTAGAATTGATATTCAAAAGGTGTTTTTAATTTATTGTAAAAAAAAGAGGGAAAGTGAGAACTTAGCCTAAGCTATTCTCTTCTTTCTTCTAACGACGATAACTATTACTAAGATACCAATAAGTAGAGCACCAGCTCCTCCACCAATATAGGGTCCCCATTTTATCATGAATGCTTTGAAAGTTTCCCAACCTGTTGGTGGGTTGTATATAGTATATGAATAACTGATTTCCACGATATTCCCTGCATTATCTACGAGTCTAAAGATGACTGTATAATCGATGTTGTCATAGATTTCTGTGTCCCAGGCATAAGTAGCTGGAAAAGTAATATTATTGTATACAACTGTCTCATTGATTATTATTTCAAATGTTGCAATACCGCTTCCTAAATCGTGGGCATCTGTTATATTGAACAGAATCGTTCTATTCAATACTTGCGATTCTGGAGGTACTTCTAATGTAAGTACTGGATCTGTGAAATCATCGACGACATAGGTATAAGGATTCAACTCTGAACCTAACTCTGTTGTGTAGTAATGACCATCCATAGCTTCGAAATAATAAGACACAGTTTCGCCATAATCAGCACCTGGTATTGTAGCTGTATATGTGTCCCCAACAACTGACAATGGTCCTGTTCCCCAAGGATTTGAGCCTATTTTGTAGTTAAATGTAACAGTTGATAATAAGATATTATCAGTTACGTCTACACTCACATCCACTGCTTGACCATATACAGGATCAACTGGATTCTGAATTAGATTGTTTATAGTCGGTCCTTGTATATCTCGGACAAAGTGTACATCATCTACAATCATTTTTACTACTTCTGTTCCTTGACCCATGCACATCAAATCTATTTCTGTCACATTCCAGTTACCAGGCCCAAAAGCAGTCAATGCATCCCAGAATAAATGCCTGAAAATATTATTCCAAGAACCAATTTGATTGTGCCCTTCGACGAAGTAGTAACAATTATTGGTATTATTTATTGCATTGTAAAGACTATTGTTCCCTAAGACATAATGAATTGCTTTTGTATAATCAATTTCCAGTCTTATCTCTGCATATGCTAGATTTCCTATATCTGTCATGCTATCCAATCGCCAATAGAAATCAGTGTAGAGATTAGTATAATAAACTGGTAGGAATGTTGGTTTTCTACAATAGACATTAGTATACCCATTGTATGATGAGAGATTCGCAGCCCAATTACCTGTGTAAGCATCTGTTGTGACATTTACATAATTTGGATTACTTGGTGTCTGCCAGTACATAATTGGATCAGAAGGATCGTAGTAGAGATTTCCTTCGAAGGATGGATCAGGGGCTGGATAGGTAATTACTCGAAGATCATCCACTAGGAATTGTACTTTACCATTAACATAATTATTACAATGAGTACTAAATCCGATATAATAAGGAACAAGATTCGTAAGATTCAAACTAGACATTAATGAGTAATAATCAATGTTAGCAGTATTCCAAGTATCACGACTACCGAGGTTTTCACTTTCTAAATAGTAATACGAATATGTTGATGATAAGGTATAATTCGAGTAACCTCCTGTTATATCATCGTCTTCATCTCCTTGAATTATGTAAATGTAACTTGAGTATGTATTATTTTGAGAATGAATATAGAAGTAAGCGTTTTGTGTACCAATTCCAGGTGTATCTGAGTATTTCCAATCAAAACTAAAGGTCAAATCTCCGGGTTGTTCAACGTAAGAACTTTTAGGTATTGCTCCCCAACCAGCATAAAGTTCTTTATCTGCAGATGCATAACCACTGGAAGATGAACTTGGACAAGTAGCGGTTATATTCATAGCATAATTACCTTCAGTGAAATCGGCATCGGTTCGAAAGACTGAGCCTGGTCCATAGCTATAATCATTCCAATGATTAGAGTCTCCGTCTTCAAAATCACCATTTAAATGCATAAAGTTGAATCCCGTATCATTGGTAATTGATACTTCATCAAATAATAAAATTGTATCTCCTGAGGGATTTATAACTGATGTTGCATGGAAATAAGTATAATAAATATATGAGAGAGAGAGATCCGCACCTGTACTAAAAGCATCTTCGAAATCATAGGTGACGTTTCTCACAATATTAGTCCAACTGTTTAGTCCACCTCTGACATCAATAAAAGCTGATTGTGAAGTATTTGCAGGTAAACCACTAATTCGAGAGAGATAATAATACAAATAGTGATTTCCAACATTTGTTGAAAACCAAAATCTGAAATAGATATCTGCTCCTTGAGCATAATCCGGATTTGCTTTTGCGTTATACCAGAAATCCAAAGTAATTTTTTCATCAAGGTATGATCGTTCTGAAATAAATGCCATATATCTGTTACTTTGTGCATAAAATGAGTATTGACTTGTTCCACGACAACTAATAAATGCTCCATAAGACCCAGCATACACTTCACTTTGATATGAATGATTGTGTTGGGAATATCCGGAACCAGAATCATACATTGCATCTGGTGAACCATCAGGATCTACTTTTTCGAATCCTCCATCAATAAAGACATTTGTCTTTACTTTTTCAGTTCCACCAGGACTATCAATAGTTAATGTGCTTGTTATCGGTTTTTCTACTGATTGTATTGATGGAATTGAGTTACTGTTCAAAGCAGCTTTACTAATGGTAGGTTGTAACACTAACACTTGAGTAAGTAGCATTGCTGTGAACAGAATCATTATTGTTTTTTTCTTCAACATAAAATAACCACTCTTACTTTTAATCTAGAAAGTTCTAGTTTGATACATCTCTATAAATAAGACATTGAATTAATAATTTTTGGAGAAAAGCTTTAGAAAATTAGAAAATCATGAAATATACTAGTTTCTAATTTTCTTTTTTATCTTAGAATTCAAGCTTCAATCCTATTTTATTCATATAAAGACCAAAGAAATTAGCAATTACTCTTGCCTTTCCTAATGGTTTTACTTTTATTCTTCCAGTAAGAACTGCTCTTCTTATGTTGACATCTTGATTCAATAATCTCATGAGAAATGATTTATCTTTAAAGTCTAATCGCAAGGTTGGATTCTCAATCATCCCTCTTCCAACTGAGAATTCCCCATGTTTTATACGAATCCATGACCATTCTTTTTCCGGTAGATCTGAAACTGCAAAAAGGATGCGTTCATCAGCAACTTCAAATTCAGTGTAAAATTCTACTTCGTTATTGGCCATAAGGATTATGAAGTCCAAGTAGGAGAATACTTCATCCCATTGTAGTGCTTTTGCTTTTAATTTTGGCACAAATTTTGCTTTGAGTTTCTTGATTTCGGCTTTCTCTTCCTTTGTTACTTTTAATTTCACATCAGTTACAACGTCTTCTCCTTCGCCAATTATTCCTAACTCTTTTAGTTTCGCTTCTGTGGGGTGTCCTGTTTTCCAATCCCATTCTCTATGTTTATAGTATGCTTTCAGATTGTCTTCCAGGTCTAATTTTAATCCTTCAGTTTTTCCAGAGTTCATAACTTTGAGAACGTGTTTCGGAAGTTTATCGTCCTCTCGAGTAATTCCCATTTTACAAGAGATCACTCGTTTCAGATTAAAGATTCGTTCCCCTGCTTGCATGAGTTTTCGAGGAGTGTAGTGTATCCCTGATGCATAAGTGACGTATTTAGCTATTTCAGATACTTTTGATGGTTGATGGAAATTACAAACCACTGCTGAATCATCGATTCCTCGTAGATCTTGAAGATGCATAACACCTTTCTCTCTACCAGTTATGTCGTGATTGTCTCCGTTTATGATATCAAATTCCGGTGCTTCGAATCCAAAGATCTCTGTTTGGAACCAATCACCTTTTTCATGGTTTGCTCCACAACAAGCAGTCATATATGACAACGCTTGTCCTGCGTACGCTCGTGGGTCATGCATTGGCACCTCGAGACCTTTCACGTGAGCTGCTAGTTCTGGGTCAACATCCCATTTTTTAGCCATTCGCTTTACTCCTTCAGCTATCACATCACCAATGCCATCTCTGAAAGCAATTTTCTTGATTAATTTGAGGACTAAATCACCATTCCCCCAGTTAATTTCCTCTAACTTGATATCTTTCAAAGATTTCTTGATAGCATCAATAGCGATTTTTTCTTCTACTAGATAGATAAGAAATGCAATGGAAACTCCACTCGAGATAGTATCGAATCCATAAATATTGGCTAAATGACCAGCTAATGCAACTTGTTCTCTATCGAATAATCCACATAATGGTCCGTATGATGCTACAGTCTCAAATTCTGGCCCGTCAGTTACAATCTCTTTTGAATTATGAACTATAACAGTGTGTTTAGCACATTTTATTGTACAACCAGCACATCCTGAAGTGAAAACTGGCAAGTGTTCTTTTATTGTTTTTTCAGTGAGGATTTCAGCTGGAAATTCCGATTCTGTGAAATAATAAGCAGGAACGTCTCCTGCAAACATCCCCATATCCATGTAAAGATTAGTTCCGTAGAGATATTGCATTATTGGTAGAAGTTGGGATAATTGTTCTTTTTCTTCATTTACCTTGTCTCGCAGCTCTTTCATGGCTTTGCTATCTTGTCCAGTGATTCTTGTGTGCTTTTCTATGGCTATTGCTTTTAGTTTTTTAGAACCCATAATTGCTCCGAGCCCACATCTACCTTGTGCTCTACCTTCATCATTCAAAATACAGGCATATCGGACTAGATTCTCTGCAGCTTGACCTATGCATGCTACTCGAAGACCATTTATTTTTATCTGATCTTTGATTGCCTCTTGTGTTTCATATGTCCCTTTCCCCCAAAGTTTAGAGGCATCTTTAAATTTGATTTCTCCTTTCTCAATGAGTATATAGCACGGCTTCTCTGATTTGCCTGTAATAACTAAGGCGTCATATCCGGATCTTCGCAGATTTATACAGAAGAATCCACCACTGGTACCTTCTCCCCAATGATTTGTTAGTGGGGAGATTCCTGAAACTGAATATCTTCCTGAAGCGGGGCGTAGAGTCCCTGTTACTGGACCAGTTGCATAAACTATTGGATTTACAGAATCGTATGGATCTTTCTTTAGTGTTTTATAATCTTCATCAGTTAGTAAATCATGTATTAGCTTTGCACTTAATCCTGTACCTCCAATATAATCTTCCGCTATTTCCGGGTCAAGTGGTTTCACAACAACTTCTTTCTTAGTTAGATCGATATAGGCTATTTTTCCATTGTAACCTGTCATTGTTTCTGTCATTTTTTTCCACTCCTAGTATACTAGCTTCTCCCCATCCCAAGCAGCTTCAAACATTCGTCTGTAGTTTATTTCCCCTACAGGTCTGTAAGATGTTAATGTAACAGCATCTTCCTTCGAATATCTTGCCAGAATTTCCAGTTTGCTCTGATAATCTGCTTTGGTAATTTTAGGTTCAGTTATTTCTTTTACTGAAGCTACTCCACCCATTGCTCGTTGGAATGCTTGTATTGCTTTCACAATAGCTTCCAAATATTCTTGTCTCGTAGAATATTTGTCTTCTCTGACTCCGAATAGTGGACCCAATTTACGCCATTTCTCTGTTACTTTTGCTTGCCAAGCAACAGATTGAGCACAGAACATTCCGACCGATAACCCGTGATGGACATGCATAATTGCTCCGAAACTATGTCCAAGTGAATGTTCTATTCCAGGCATTGCATTATTGAAACCCATACCAGCTAATAATGCAGCCCATTGCATATGCTCTAAAGCTTCTTCATCTTTGGTTCCGTATTTCACTAATCGAGGTAGATACCGAAGTACTTCTTCAATAGCCACCATATTTATTGCATCTGACAATGGGGAACCCCAATTCGAGGTAATTGCACCTAAACTGTGAGCGAGGGCATCTAATCCTGTTGCCATAATGAGGAAAGGTGGTAATGTTTTCACAAATTTAGTATCCAAAATAACATAATCCGGTAATGTTTCATCTACAGTTAAACTGATTTTTTTCGGAGGATCTCTTTTAGTATCAGTTACGATTGCTGCGGTTGTTACCTCGCTTCCTGTTCCAATTGTTGTTGGAATTGCTACTAAAGCCTTAACTTTTCTTCGTAAACCAACTGCATTATCAAGAATATCAATTTGCATGAGATTAATTCCAGGTTGCTCATACACGATCCACAGAGCTTTAGCAGCATCTAAAACCGACCCTCCACCAACTGCAAGAAAGACCGTTGGTTTAAAGTCATTACAAATCTGTAAACCATCATCAAGAATATACATTGGAACTTCTGGTTCAACGCCACTCCAAACTTTGATTTCGAATCCATTATCTTCAAAATCAGGGAAGACGTCTTCGCAAAATCTTTTCGTGAAAGAATCAGCAATGATTAATAATCGCTTTTCTCCTTCATCCAGTCTTTTACCTAATTCAATAGCTACCGTTGTTACTCCGGTTTTTCCACCAAAAATACGATTACCACTAAAGGTATTCATTATACCTTGCATTGCTCGTGCTCCCATTAATCCTACAACATCATTGAGAGCTGGGCTTTCGTACCAGGGTACTTCAAAATCTTCATCAGACAATAAAATCACTCCAAATGTTAGTTAAACTGCAAATACTAGAGAATACTGCTTTATTAATTTTCATCTTCTTTGAGAGTAGAAGAAATAAATGGAAAACGTATTAAAAAAAGGAATAGACTAATAATTCCTAGTTTTATTTTATAAACAACAGTACTTAATTAACAGACAAAAATCATGATTAGTAAAACAGTTCAAAAAAATATCTTGAAGTGTTATCATGCCTAAAACTGAAACACATTTTGCCTCTCCAGATCGATTAGAAGAAGGAGAAATAAAAGAGCAATACGAAAAGGTTCTTTCTTTAGAACATACAAAGGAAATTCTTAATTCATTCCCAAATCTTGTTGTTGTTTTGAATAAACAAAGACAAGTTATTTTTGGAAATGAAACTTTTCTAAAAATGCTAGGACTTAGTGATTTTGAGGAAGCACTTGGTCAAAGACCTGGCGAATTATTGAAATGTGTTAATTCAGCTATCCTTGAAGGTGGTTGTGGTACTTCAAAAAATTGCCGTTACTGTGGAGTTGTTCTAACTATTCTGAAAAGTCTAGAATCTGGAAAAGAAGAAGAGAGTGAGGCTAGACTAACCACTAGACAGCAAGACAAAATAGTTCCACTAGATTTACATGTCATTACAAAACCCCTTCTTATGGATGGAGATCAATTTATTGTAGTAATCATGACAGATATTAGTACTCATAAAAGAAAGGAGTATCTCGAGCGAACTTTTATGCATGATATGATTAATACTACTTGGTCGTTATCTGGTAGAATTGAATTCTTCCCGAGAGATGGTTTAAATGAAATCCAGGATGAGTATTTTAACCGGATTAAAATAGAATTTGGCAAACTTCTTGATGATATTCAAGCACAAAGAGATCTATTGAAATTGGACAAGAAGGAACTTGTCACTGAATTCAGTGAAATAGATTCCCTTGAATTAATACAAATGATTATTCATACTATGTCAACTGATAAAATTGCTAAAAACAAGAAAATAATCATAGCTAAAAATTGTTATTCAACTAAATTAAAAACCGATGTGAGATTATTACGTCGATCACTGATAAATCTGCTAAAAAATGCCTTAGAAGCAAGTACTGTTGATGAGGAAGTAATTATTGGTTGTGAAAAATCTGGTAACGGAATTGCTTTCTTTGTAAAAAATAAAGCGGTTTTATCTGAAGAAGTTAAAAGCCAAATATTTCAACGCTTCTTCTCAACAAAAGGACAAGGTAGAGGTTTGGGAACATACAGTGTTAGGATACTTGTGGAAGAGCATTTGAATGGACAAGTTAATTTTGAGTCATCAGAAAAAACAGGTACAATATTCAGAATCATTTTACCTCTAAAGGTTAGCTAGAATTATTCAATATTAAGCATAATTATTATTAAAATCAAAAGCAGTTCTTTCTTATGGTTTCAAAGGGCTTTAAACTCAAAGGAAAATTTCTGATTTTTCTGTTTTTCATTATACTTCTTGTACCTTTACATAGTTTTAGTGATTCTACTTTCTCATCAAAACAAGGAAAATATTCAGGTACTGAATTACTTTATGCCTTTGAAACTCAAAATCACAATCTAGTAACATCTTTAGCTACTACTAATAATTATAGTTTAATTAGTCAATGGACTGGGAGTCTAGATAGTACTTTGGATGTTTACGTTGTTGATGAATATGCTTATCTTGCAGATAAAGAAGGAGGATTAGTTATACTTGATTTAACTAATCTCACACACCCACAAGAAATAGGACGGAAAGCTGTTTCTGGAGATATTGTTGGTGCAGTGAATCTCTTTATAGAAAATGATTATGCGTATATAGCGAACGACGTTGATGGAGCAAGAATTATTGATATTAGTAATAAAACAGACCCTCAAGCAGTTAGTGAATATCATGATGAGTTGTATTATTGGGATGTTTATGTAAGTGGGAATTATGCTTTTTATACAACGATAGGTGATGGTTTATAGATACTTGATATAAGTAATAAAGCGATTCCAAGTGAAATTGCCCAATACGATGTTGGAGGATTTATCTGGAGCGTTTGGGGTTCTGAAAATTATATCTATATTACGGATCTTAATACTGGTTTAGAAATAATAAATGTAACAGAAATTGCTACTCCTACAAAAGTTGGTTTTCATGATGTTTATACTGGACAACCCTATTCTGTTTTTGTAGAGGAAGATGTTGTTTTTATTGCTGTTGGAAATGAAGGACTTAAATTAGTCAACATTAGTAGTAAAAGTAATCCAGTAAAAATAAGTCAATTTACAGAAAGCGGATCAATAGTCGATGTGCACTCTAACAATGACACTGTTTTTCTTGCAGATAAATTCAATGGTCTGAAAATATTAGATATCTCCAACACATCAAATCCAGTTAAAGTTGGTTCTTATTCTCTTAGTGGTGATTCTTGGAATGTTTTTTATCAAGAAGAAGTAGTTTATTTAGCAAATGGGCAAAATGGTTTAGCAATTATAGGCATTGATAGTGACAATGATGATCTTGCTGATTATCTAGAATTAGAAGTTTACGGGACAGAACCTATGAATCCGGATTCCGATGGGGATGGATTTTTAGATGGAGATGAAATTAAAAACGGAACGGATCCCAATAATCCTAATGATTATCCAATTATTCCTAGTACAAGTCCAACAGAAACCAGTGGATTCACATTTGGTTTGACGGCAATAATTTTCCCATTATTCATTATTTCATTTTTTGTTACAATTTCAAACAAACGAAAAAAATAAACTAAAAATAAAAGAAAGGATAGCTAATTCCTTTCTTTTGGTTTTTCATTCTAGATTCAAGAGACTGAAATTTATTTAGAACAGCAATCTTCAATTTCATTTACTACATCATGTTCTAAGCTTAGAGCTAGCCAACCAATATACTCTATTAAATAATCAATTAGACCCCAATTCAACTTGTTTATCTTCTCAAGTGATTCTTCATTAGCATTTCCAAATATATCAAGGATAAGTTCGAATTTTCTAGTTTCGAGAGTATTAATTAGTTTTTCAACACCTTTGTCACTTTTCATCTTGTCCTTGAATTTACCTGCTAGTAAAGAATAAATTGTATCGTAAAACATTTCAGCATCTTTTTCCTCTAATGAACCCATCTTTTTCCTTAGATTTCCTGTTAAAAATATCTTAGCAGTTCTTATGTAAATTGTTTCGCTTTGGAGTTCTCCTGCATCTTTTGAAGTGATCCTCTTACCAGCTTTTGCGACCATTCCAACTTCGATTAAGTGCTTCAAGTATCTATAGATTGACTTATCTGATTTTTTTACTCCTTTTTTTGTAAAGTCTTTTTCTAATTCCTTTACAGTTCTAGGACCTGCTCTTAGGAATTTTATGATATAACTTAAGTTTTCATCACTATACAGGATTTCTACTTGTTCCTCATTTAGAGCGATTACAGTTTTTTGGTTGTATGTTATTACATCTTGGCTCAATTTTGCCACCTCTTTTTCTTATTATTTTATAATTTCTTCTCATGTAAATATATAGCATTCTCATATATTTAAATGTTATTCTTATGTTGTAATATTACTTTCTTATCATATAATACGTATTTCTCATTCTGTGAGAAACGTTTATATATAAGCGTGAGAATAATATTCTCAAACAATAAGAATGGTGTTAACAAAAATGAACAAAAAAACAGAAAATAAATACAAAACAAAAATGATCAATGAAGATGTTGAGAAACAAAAGCGAAAATTAGCTTTACTAGTTGGATACTATCGATAAAAAAAATGAGAAAATTACTGGAGAAAAATACAATGATGAATAAGAAAAATAAAATTAAAGATCAAATCAAAAAGTACCAGAATAAAGCAAGAATGGATTATCAGATGTTAATTGGGCGATAATAAAATTATCCCTGACAATCAATTAACCTTCTTTTGAAATTCGTTCTTGCTTTTTTTATGTACTTTGTTTTACTCGTTTTGATTGCTTAGAGTTTTTTAACTTCTTCAATGAAGGTTAGAGTTTCCTTACTGAATGCTTCTGGTTCAAGTACGGGAGTATATGCATGCACTGATCCTTTTATTGTAACTATTTTATGATGTCTCAGATTCTTAGCCCATTTCTTAAGATTCCTTTGAACAATTTCATGAGGAGCTTCCGCTTCATCAGGAAGCCATAGAACCGGACAGGTTATTTTGTCAAAATATTCTTGAAATCTTACTTCATAGAGTGGCCAAATGAAATTCCAAGTAGTTTTTCCTTCTGAGGGAGTTCTGAATTTTCCATCCTTATCTTCATAGATTTTATCTTCAGCTTGTAAACGAAGTACCTCTGACCATTTGACTCCTTCCTTTTCCCAACCTTCTTTTGTTGCTTGCAAGCATTCTTCTCTTGAATCATACAATTTTACAGGGTTCTTTAGTACGATTTCTTTTAATTTACTTCTTGCTTTCTCTATATCTTCATCTGTTAGGATTTGGTCTTTACTATCTGGTCCTACTATATCGTAAAACCCACCATCTAGCACCATTGCTATTACTTTCTCTGAATAATTTGCTGCAAGACTTATTGCAGTATCAGCTCCCAAGGAGCTCCCAGCGATGAATGCTTTATCAATTCCTAATTGATCCATCAAAGCAGCTAAATCATTTGCCATATCATCAATATGACATTCATCTGGTTTGTCAGAGAAGCCATGACATCTCTGATCCAATGCTACTATTCTATAGTCATTTTTTAAATAAGGAATAACTCCATTCCACATGCCTATTAGGGCACCACCGTAAGGTAAAAGTACAATTGTTTCTTTTCCTTCGTTTGGTATGTCAAGGTATCTAATGTTTATACCATTGACTTTTGTCATTTTTGTGTTCATTTTCATCACAACTGTTTCTCAAATATCATTTATTTAAACAATTATGATTAGTCTTGGAAATTAACTTGGAGAGTTAATTTTCTGATTTTATCTTCAATTTTTCAACAGGAAAAGACTTACCATGTGCAGGATAAATTTCCTTTACACCATTAGTGACTAATTTTTCCCAGCTTTTGAACACTATTTCCAATCCCACATTTAGTGGTGGTTTCTGGCCAAGTCCAATAAACACCCAAATGTTATTTGTACAAAGGTCTCCAACAAATCCCCTACCATCCTCAAGTATTAATGAAATGCTATCATTTGTGTGTCCTGGTGTAGCAATTATCTTACCCTTTAATCCAATTTCTTTAGGAATTGAAATAGCTATGTCTTTCTTAATTTCAATAATTTGTTTATCATTAATAGTGATTTCTGGATAAGAAGCTTCAACTATTTTATGTACAAATCTAAACATTACTCGCATAAATCGATTTGTTGGTTCTGCTTCGGATTCCATAACTCCCTTTCTTAATAGAGGTACAGCCTTTTCATGAACAATTAGTTTTGCTCCACTTTCTATCAACAGATCATTGGCAAATCCAGTATGATCTGTGTGTGAATGAGTTAGAAGAAGATACTTTATGTCTGTTATTTGAATGTTATATTTCTTAATTTTCCTTAAGAATCGTTTGTAGTTTTTTGGCCAAGAGGTATCTATTAGTAAGTAACCATCTATTAATTTTAAGAGATAATTTCGCATCATTCCCTTTAAGACAAGAAGTTCTGTCAATTGGATTCCACCTTTTTTATTCAATGCCCAAATCCGTTATTGGGAATATTTTCCCATGAGCTGGATAAATAATTGTTACATCATGTTCAATTATTTTTTTCCAGGTTTCCATAAGCATATCCTCATCAACAATAAAAGCTGGTCTTTTGCCTTTCCCAAAGTAGAAGGTGCTTCTATTTGAGCAAGTATCTCCTACAAATCCTCTTCCATCATTTAGAACTATTGTAATGCTGTCATTTGTATGACCAAAAGTTGTTATGATTTTCCCATCAATTCCAAGTTTTTTGAGTAATTTATCGTTGTCTTTCTTAATAGGTATAATTCGTTCTTCAGTAATTGTTACGCGTGGAACACCATGTTTCATTGCTATAACTGCAAGTTTCTTCATAACTTTGTAGTAGAAATTTACAGGTTTTGATTCCGGTTCAATTGTCCCATTAACGAGATGTGGTATTGCATTCTCATGGATTATTAGCTTCGCTTCACTTGCTTGTAGAAATTGTTCTGCAAAACCTGAGTGATCCGCATGTGAATGTGTTAAGAAGAGATATTTTATTTCAGCGATTTCAATTTTCAATTTCTTTAATTTTCTTAGAAATCTCCTGAAATCATGTGGCATTGACACATCAACTAAGAGGTAACCATCTTTTGTCTTTAACAAATAGCTATTAGTTGATCCCCTAATAGTAATTACTTCAGTCATTCAACAACCCACTCTAAACACAATTAGTAAGAATAATTATTTGAATGATTTGCATTCATTTCCTTTCTCAATCAGTCTTTGGTTTGAAGCTCATGGTCCATTTCTCGTCCCCTTCCCAGCCATCAAAAACATGGCCTAATCCTTCTTTTCTAGCGAGTTTTTCCATTTCTCTTAAGAGAATTTGTTGTATTTGATAATTACCTGTCTCGAGTATTTCAAACAACATTTCAATAAGTTCCTTAGACGACCAAGGGAATTTCTTTAGGGGGTATATTTCCAATTCATATTCAAGATATTTGTAATAGGGACTTAATCTTGAGTTATGAAATGCAAATGCACAAATTAGAAATAACCTTACAGAGTCTGCTGCTTCTAAACGATAACCTACATGATTATTATCTCGCAAACTTTTCAGTGAACGATAAACAGAATTAATATAACCATCCAAATAACCAGCAATGTAGTCCTTCCAATATTTTTCTGGTATCTTACCTTTTTCATCAATAATTTTTTGTAGTTCACCATTTGTTTTGTCATTTATTGCTTGAACATGAGCATAGTTGTATCTATCCCATTCACACTCTGATCCAATTTCTGCATGTTCTTCAAATTCTTGTATAGTTTTTACTCCACAATCAAAGCCGATCATTTCATTATATTTCTCAAATTTTACTTTGTACTCTTTTATCACGTCTTCTTTCACAATCACTAGGAAATCATAATCAGAATATTCTTTATAAAATTCCTTCCCTCGAGAGCCACCGAGAACCAATCCCAAGATATTTGGATCTTTCTCAGATTCTTTTTTTATTTGCTCAAAAATCTCATGTATTGATTTGGTCATACGACCTTGGAAAATTTTAACTTTAAAAGATTTGTTAAAAGAAAAAGAAACTGGAAGTTATCCTCCAGCTGCACCGTAAGTGAATCCTGGAGCACACCAGCTTGTTTTGTCATGTTTTAACCAGGCATCAAGTGAATCTTTTTCATAAACAACATTATCATTGATGATAAGCTTAATTTTCTCTATGCACCAATCATCATCTTTAGTATGAGTTTTCTTTCTTAAGCATAAATATCTAAAATCAGAGGAATTTAAACCGGCTGAAACATCTAATTCAAAAACATCTGTTTTTCCTTTTTCAAATTCATCATGCTTAGCAATATCGAGTTGCCATTTATGTCCACCCACATAAAGTTCAACAGCATTGTCTGTATCACTTTTTCGTTCTTTGCATGTTGTAATTTCAATTACAATTTTTTCTATTTTCTCGTATTTTGTTTTCAACAAATTAACCTTCTTGTTTTCTTACACATTGTTTAATTTGTATAAGCTATAAATTACTATGGAAATAGGAACTAAACTTGAAGAAATCACTCCTTCGATTTCTTCTTATTTACTTTTTCAATAAATTTTTCAATTTTTTTCCTTGGAATTTTTTTAGCAGTCATATGTGAAGGAATAGCGAAATCCCATTCGTAATCTAAAATTGTCTTCAAGGTTTCTTGATACTGCTCGAAATCATCATGATATTTTTCAAAAACTTCTCGCAAGCCAAATGGCATATACATAATAGTATCGCCAAGAAAGAGCAATTTTTCTTTCTCAAGTAATAAACAAATATGTCCCCAGGAATGGCCTGGAACATGAATAGCTATTAGCTTCAATTCTTTATCAATAACTTCATTGTGCTTTACAGTACGATTGGGATTAATAACTTGACCCCGGAGAGCATTAGCAAAGTGAGGAGCTTCATCTTCATGACAAACAATTTCAACTCGTTCTTGTGGAGATTCAGGAGCACTTATCGTAGTCATTTCTCTAATTAATGGAGCTAAACCCGCGGTATGATCATAATGCCTGTGTGTGAAAACAATACGTTCAATCTTCTCGAGATCACCCCATTTCTTTCGAATCTTTTTAATGATAATATTGGAGTCTTTCTCAAGACCAGTATCAATGAGAATTAACATTCCATTTTGTTTTTCCAAGACAAATACAGGAACAGAGAAGAATCCTTTCCCAGTTATGCTATAAACATTTTCAGCAAGTTGTTTCATACAATCATCTAATAAGAAAGAGTAGTAACTTACTGAAATATTTTTTCAAGAAAAGGAATTAATATAAAAAAAAACAAGAAGTTAGGAGTCCGAAAACTCCTATACTTCAGAGCGGAAGGTACGAATGATCACTTTCTCTTCTTAATGAAGAAAACTTGAGTGGCGCCTGCTAAGGCTATAATACTCATGAAGACAATTAAGCCGATTCCTGAGACTTCAGTTGTGATTGTGACATCATAACCTGCTGCAGCCATGTGAACTAAAGCTTGTTCAATACTGTAGTCATAAGGTTCTAAAGTTTCATCAAATCCGAGTGAGACTTTAGGCCAATGAGTGACACCGGGATAACCTAAACCATCAAGAATCTCATCAACAATAATTTGTCTTGGAACCATCTTACTAATCGCTTTACGAATGTGTTTACCTGATTCTGTGCTGGAAATTGGACAGAGTTCGCCTGTACCGATGATTGGATGCATTTGGTTAACAGCTAATTCTTGGTTACCTGGATCATCAACTGTTGTATAATCAACACTTGCAAGTCCCTGAATATCACCTAAATCTACGTAGAATTCTGCATCAACGAAATTAATGTCGCCGCCAGCGAGAGCGGAAATAGCTCCTTCTTTATTGGAATAGAATTCAAAGTAAACGTCATCGAATTTAGGAGCTGTACCCCAGTAATCATCGAAATACTCATTCGCTTTCAAGTGAATAACACCGTTAGTATCATCCCAATTGAAAAGCTGATAAGGACCGAAGCCAAATATATTCTCAGGATTGTCTCGAGCCCACTCAACGGCTTGTGTACCATGGTCTTCTGGAGCAACTGATTCCCAGACATGCTTTGGAATTAGTGGATTGGCTAAATTACCTTCTTGGAAAACGTATGGTTGTAAGAAATCAACAGTAAATTCATCATCATCGATTTTTACTACTGAACTGTTATCCCAAAAGAGTGTGTTGTAGGAATAAGTAGTGTGACCTAAGCTAGCAGTAACAGCTAATTGATAATTATAAATAACATCTTCAACAGTTACTGGAACTCCATCAGCCCAATAAAGATCTGATTTAAGTTGAAGGTTATAGGTTAATCCATCTGTACTACTATAGGATTGAACAGCACGACCAGAATAAGAATTATCCAAAGGATCGCGTTCGAGTAAACCATTGTAAATCTGATGGAGCCATTGAGCATCATAGGTAGACTCACTTAACCAGGTATGGAAATCTTCAAAATCAGCTGGGACTGCAAAGTGTAGCTCGGATTCACCGGGAAGCTCCCAATCTTCCATAGGTTGTTGTGAGGAAGCCCATAATAAAGGATCCCAACCAACCATTCCAGGAGCATGAGAGTAAAGAGAAATCTTGTAGATTATAGCAATACTTGGTTGATCTTCATAAAGTATCTCTTGTATTTCTTCAGCATATTGAATTCTGTCTGCAGAAACAAAGGATTGAGTATAATTACTAACAGCCCAATCAAATGCGGGGTTTTCATATTGATAGAAATTATCACCTAAGGGTGTTATTCCATCGCTTGTAAATACACCTGTTGGATCAAAGTCTAATCCCCAACCGTTTCCAATAAAGAATAAATCATACCCACCTTCGGCGTAAGATGGTACTGGATAAGGACCTGGGTGACCCCAAGTTCTTGGGGATATTTGAGCCCAACCTGTGTGGTCAAAAACATCTATTTCAATTCCAATCTTTGGCAATTGTTCTACCATCAATGTTGCCCATTGATTTCTTGCCGGATTAGAATTTGGCGCTAATATACTTACTGAGAAAAATGGTCCTGGGTTTTTAGCTTCTACTGGTGTTGCTACATAAGGTATCACCATTACGCTAAAGATGATTATCATTGGAAGAACCAATCTTCTCATATTTGTTCTTAGTTTCAATTTTTTTGCCTCTTGATCTATTATTAACACACCGGGGAGTGTGTTGTTGTCTTTTACTTTCTCATCAAGGATTTATATATATTCTCACAATATTGAGAATAGGTTCTGAATCCACATTCAGTGATTTCTTGAGTTTTTGAGAATTAAGTATCGTTTGACTACTAAACCAAAATTGAATGTTTAAGGGAAAACAGACAAGAATTAGGGGGAATTCCATTTATGATCAATTTTTTTTAAAATTTTTTTCTGAAATTGCGAGTAGCTTATTTTATTAATAGGATTATATCATAATTATTTTAGAATTAAATATGAGTTTACAATTTATTAAGAGGAAATATTATGGCTGAGGCTTATCAACAAACATCTGAAAAGAGTCGCTTAGTAGCATTACTTCTTTGTTTATTTGTAGGGTATATAGGTATACATCGATTTTATGCAGGAAAAAATGGTTCTGGTGTTTTGTATCTCTGTACCTATGGTCTTTTTGGGATTGGTGTTCTAGTAGACTTAATCATGATTTTGACTGGTTCATTTACTGATGATCATGGTTTACTAATTATTGATTGGGAAGGAACTGAAGGCAAACCAGCATCTTATGCTCCTGCTCATCCGCATCCAGCTTATACACAAACACCTCCACGACCAGTTCCACCTCCTCCACAGAAAAATGCAGAAGAGATGTTTTGCAATTCATGCGGTTCAATAGTCAAGAAAGACGAAACGTTCTGTAGGAATTGTGGAGCAGTTTTACAGCATTAGAAAAATCTCTTGCTCTTTCCTTTTTCTTTTTTTTAAATTTTGAAACGGAACTAGGTTTGTTTTCTCAATTATAATATTTGACAGTTTACTTTATAAAGTCAAAAAACGATTAATAATAAATATTCAATTAGAGGTTATTTAATTGTCTACAACGGTTCATGTTCATCAAAGTAATGTTTCACCTTACAGCAAAACCAACACTCTTCTCCTTTGTTTATTTTTGGGAGGTTTTGGTGCTCATCGTTTCTATGTGGGTAAATCTGGATCCGCTGTTGCTTTATTATTATTGACATTCTGTGGGTTTGGAGGTATTTGGGCATTTATTGATTTAATTATGATTTTAACTGGATCTTTTACAGATAATTTTGGTAGATATGTCTCATCTTGGGATGGTGGACCTCAACGAGCTGCTCCAGTTGTTTCTGTAACAACTCATCCACCACCACAACAAGCACCCCCACCCCCGCCACCACAAAAACAAGCTGATGAGATGTTCTGCAACACTTGTGGTGCTTTAAGTAAGAAAGCTGAAACATTCTGTCGTAATTGTGGTGCGGCACTTCAAAAATAAGACCACAAATTGTTTCTTTTTTTTTGTTTAATTAGAATATAATATAAATTATGAAAACAATTGTTCTTTATTGTTAATGTTCCGAAGGTGAGTTATAATTGAAAGTTAAATTTCTGGGATTTATTTCAATAGTATTTGGTATTATGTTTTTCTTCCGCACAAACGTTTACTGAACAAGACAGGTTGTTCACAAATGCTGATGCTATTATAGCAGATCACACAATAGTTAATAGAGTAATGTATGATTTAATTCCAGATTCAACCATAAATCACTCTAAGGAAATTCTTCATATTGCCTATGGCCACACATCTCACGGCAGTCAAATCATTACAGGTATGAATGATCTCCCAGCTTTCAAGGAAGGCAATGGTGGTTCTGTGAATCTATATGATTGGAATGAAGGAGGAACTGGAGGAGCACTCGATATTGACGATGGTTTTGTAAGTGGAGATTTAGGTAATCCTGATAGAACCACTTGGGCTTCGCTAACTGAAGTTTATCTTGATAATGCTGCTAATTCTGATGTCAATGTTGTAATGTGGTCTTGGTGTGGGCAAGTTTCTGATGCAACTGAAGATGATATCAATACGTATACTTCATTGATGAATGACTTAGAAAATGATTATACCGATGTCCAATTCGTTTATATGACGGGGCATGTCGATGGTTCCGGTTTAGAAGGCAATCTCCACATTCGTAATGAACAAATCCGAGAGTATTGTCAGACTAATGGTAAAATTCTCTTTGATTTTGCAGATATTGAATCATACGATCCTCATGGCAATTATTTTGGAGACAAGTATTGCACAGATAATTGTGATTATGATTCAAATAATGACACCAATCCCACAAATGATGGTTCAAATTGGGCTCTCGAGTGGCAAGGCGCCCATCCAAGTGATTGGTATGATTGCGTTTCTGCTCACAGTCAACCATTAAATGCAAATATGAAAGCTTATGCAGTTTGGTGGTTGTGGGCTACTTTGGCAGGGTGGGTTGATCCTGATATAACTCCCACTACTCCTGGTTATACTCCTACAAATACCTCTGGTTTACCATTAGGTTTAGTTTTTGGCATGATGATATCATCAGTAATCGTCGTTATAGTTGCTAGAACAAGTTATCGGAAAAACAGAGTTTTCTAATCGTGAGATCATTTTTGAACAAATTGAGTGCTTTCCATTAAATAAGCTCTTAAACCCTTTAAATATGGTCGAATTTCATCGCGAATTTTGTAGTATTTCCAAGAACCGGTTTTAGTAAAAGTTATGAAATTACTATCTCGTAGTAATTTTAAATGATGAGAGATAAGCGCTTGATGAATATCGAATGCATATTCAAATTCACAATTGCATGCCCATTCTCTTTCAAGAAGTATTAATAGAATTTTCAAACGTATAGGATTACTAATCATTTTAAGAAAAGTACTAATCACATCTGCTTCTAGATATGCGGGTATATTCTTAATTGACTTCTTCCATTCTTTTAGATCAACACATGTTTTCCCTAATTCTGTTCCGTCAATCAACTTCTCTACTCTATCTTTTGAGCCTATTTCTATTGATTCTCTACCACTCTTTGACATCTTATTTATTCCCCTTATTTGTTGAATCGGATTTTGTAATAAGATATTCATTATCTAAATATTAAATGGTTACTTATATAAAGTTTTTTTTATATGGAAAAATTTTTATATGATTCACTTTAATGGAAATCGGTGAATAAGTAATTGACTACAGAGAATATGGAAATTGTAAAGACAGATCAAGCGGAAATATTAGAACCAATTATTGCCCAAAAAGAACCTAAACTTGGAATATTCGAGAAATTCCTTGCATTATGGGTTGCACTCTGTATGGGAATTGGAATTCTCCTGTCAGTTTATTTGCCAAAATTCGGTGAAACTTTAAACAATTGGAATTTGTTTGAATCATGGAGAGATGGTATAGGTATCAATATACCAATTGGCATATGTTTATTCTTTATGATGTATCCTGCCATGTTAAATCTTCAATTCAAAGAAGTGAAAAAACTGGGTAAAAACCCATTACCAATTATAATAGCACTAGTTTCTAATTGGATAATAGCTCCATTAGTTGCAGCTGGTTTAGCTTATCTAATTCTTCCGGGAAACCCTGATTTAATTATTGCTGTTATCTTATTGGGATCAAGTCCATGTACTGCTATGGTTTTAGTTTGGGGAACACTTGCAAAAGGGAATCAAGAACAAAATGTGATAAACACGAGTATTAATACTGTATCAATTATGTTTCTTTATGTTCCAATTGTCTCATTATTAGCTGGTATTGGAAGTTTAAGTATTGACAAATTAATGTTATTCATCACAGTATCCATCTTTATCGGGGCTCCATTAATTTTTGGACTTTTAAGTAAAGTGCTTTTAGTAAGAGCCAAAGGCCAAGAATGGTTTGATACTAAATATCGTCCGATTGTTGGCAAGATTTCAATAGTTGCTCTTCTTAGTACATTAATCATTCTCTTTTCTATTAATGGTAATAAATTGATAGAATACCCATTGGAATTGCTTTTAGTCTCCGCTCCACTACTTATCGGATTTTTCATTGTTGTTGGATTGAATCTTCTAATTACAAAATTATTCCGACTTCAATACCGCGAGGCAATTATTACAACGATCATTGGCAGCTCTAGTCATTTCGAAATAGCCATTGCAACTGCTCTTGGTATTAGTGCATTAGCTGCTCTAGGTACAACAATGGGTCTTTTCTGGGAAGTACCTATTATGCTTAGTTTGGTTTACCTTGGTAAATGGTTAAACAAGAAGGGATTTTGGAAGGGTCGAAAGAAAGAAGAAATAGTTCAAACAGCAACGTAAAATTCTCTTGAAAAAATGAAAATATAAAGTTTAAATCTCATGATCTAAACTTATCATCACTTGTTTCAACCATTATAACAATCTTTTATGACATCTTGAACGTCGTATTTCAAGCACAATGCAATCCAACCAACGAATTCTTTTACTACACTTATTCCTTTCCAATCTAGTTCTGCGAATTGCTCTAGTGTTTCAGGATCAGCATGTTCTAATAAATCAACAAATAACTGATGCTTTTCAATGTCGAATCTATTTGCGATTTCTGTGAAGCAAATTCCACAACCTCTTTTCTTATCGAAAATACTACTCAGGATCAACTGAGCTATTTCAAATTCAGGTCGTATTTCACCATCATCGAATTTCATTGGCTTCTTAGAAATATAGACTTTTGCTACTCGAGAATAAATTGTCTCACTAATTAGAATCCCTTCATCCACAGAGGTAATTCGTTTACCTGCTTTGGCAATTAATCCAATTTTAAGCAATTTGCTTAGATAACGATATAATGTTTTTTCTGATTTTTCTTTACCATGCTTCATGAAGGCTTCTTTAATATCGGTTATTGTTAATGGACCCTTTGCTAAAATCTTCAATACCCAGGCCAGGTTTTCATCCTTGAAACACATTGATTGTTCATCATTTAGTATTAGAATTGCTTTTTGTTTGTATGTTATTGCTTGTTGTTTTAGCATTTCTCTATCACTATCCAATGTTTTTTCTTATCTGAATTACAATTTATTCTTAATTCTATGTTATATTATGTCTCAAATGCTTAAAAGTCTTTTCTCACATCTGTGAGAATCTTTATATATTATTCTGAGAATGATTTATTACACGAAAGATGCACTTGGGGTGTATTTATCCTGATCGAATCACGAATTGAGGAAATCAGGAGGTGAAAAAATTGAGACATGACAAAAAAATCAAACAAATAATTAAGAAAGAAAAAGAAAGAGCAAGAATAAAATTTGCACTCTATACTGGAAGATAAATGACGATGAAATAAAAACAAGTCGTTATTTATCACCCATCTTTATCTGTGAACGGTTTTAATGAATTCTTTTGTGCGAAAAATTCTTCTCAAAAAATCGATTTTTATAATTAAATAATAAGTAATACGAAATGGTTTTGAGAAAAGAGAAAAAAAGAGCTTGAAAATGAGAAAATAACTTATTTCACGAAAATTTGCTCAAGATCTTTAGCTATATCCTGTTCAGGTAGTATTGCTAACCAACCAATATATTGTAATAGAAAATTGATGCCTTGATAGTCAAGTTGAGCCACTTTCATGAGTGTTTCTTCTGTAGCATTCTCGAATAAATTAACGACTAATTGATCTCGATCCTTATCAAGTTTGTTAGCAAATTTAACAAATTCCTTCTCTGAAGCGTTTTTACCAAAATGTTCACTTAGAAGCAGTCTTGTTGCATCCCAAACTGAATTATTTTTTTTACCATCAGTTCCTGGTTCAGCAACAGGTGCAACTGTAATAAAAGCAATTGCAGAACGTGTGTAAATTGTTTCTGAAGTAAGATTGTCAGATGTTTTTGAGGTAATCCTTTTTCCAGCTTTAGCCACAAGTTTTACTTGCAGTAATTTGTGTAAGTATCGATAAATCGATTTGTCAGATTTTTCTATACCAGCTTTCTTGAAGCATTGCTCCAAATCACCGATTGTCATTGGTTCTTTTCTTAGAAATTTCAAAACATATCCAAGGTTTTCATCCTTAAAAAGATCCAGAGTTTCTTTATCTCGGATAATAATTACCGGTTTTTGCTTAAAAGTTACTACATTCTTTGGACCTGTGACTGCCATTCAGTTTGTCTCCTTCTCTTAAAGAGATGTTTTACTAATCATATAAAATCTTATACAGTCTAATTGTTAGTTTCTTATCTATATAATAAATAGATTCTCAAGGTTTATAAATATTATTCTTAATAATATAATTTTTCGCTCTCTTTTAAGTGAACTTGTGTTCTCACAACAATGAGAAATATTTATATACAAGTATGAGAATAGTTTCCTAGCGAATTGGTAAAGTTTGGGTGAAAAAAAATGAAAGAGAAGAAAAATATCACCACAGATAAAGATGGAAAGAAAGATAGTGAAAAAGTCAAGATTCTCTTGACTATGTTTTACTCGGATGGATTGATATAATCGCACTGTTCGTGGAGGAAACCACAATGAAAGATCACAGAAATCTTAAAGGCCAAATCAAGAAGGAAATAACTCCCCTCAGGAGAGTTAAGAAATAAGAAAGAAGCGGTAGAATGGAGGAATCACGCTGATGCTAAAAAAGCAAGAACACAAAAAGAAAATCCAAGCAGATAAAAATAAAACCAGAATGAAATTCGCCCTATTTACAGGCAGGTAAGAACGCTCCTTCCATGGGGAGCGCCCCTTATCTCCCTATTAGGGATTAGTTTTTTCGGGGAAGGAAAATAAAATTGCTTTTTAGTTTCTAATTGGAAAATGCCACTTAAGAAATTCTTAAATGAGGTAGCTTTCACTTTTAAATAGGAATAGGTGTTTTCCTATGAATCGAAAAATTAAGATTTTGATGTTGACCAAAATAGTACTTGTACTGTTTCTTGTTGGTAATTTTACCACAACTCATGCTGCTAATAGAGAATGGCAAGCAGGAGATATTTTTACTTTTACTGATTCATTCCATCAGATTTTCACTGACTATGACCTTGAATACGACGTACAATTCGCATTGGAATTTCTAAACCAAGACACTGCTACTTTTAATGTCACTGAAATCAATTTATTAACTGGAATGTATTATGCCATTTGGACTGATACTGCTGGTTCAAGTGGTAATCTCGGTTATGTTTTTACAGTAGACGATTACGTTAGCGCTTACCTTGATAATATCAATACATTTCTAGGCATTGATTACGAATGGGACTATGGAACAAATAGCACAAAATTAGTTGGTTTTGGCCTTAGTCTAAGCACTTGGCTACTCATAGAACCTGATTGGGCAAAACTCAATACTGCATATATTGATATGTTCAATGAATCAGAAATCGTTGATTCTGTTCCAGACCCATATCAACCAATTATTCACAATATTACTCTTGGTGATTTCCTAAGTTCAATATCCTATACTTTTATGGGTAAAAACAATCTTGCTGATGCTAAAAGTAAAATGAAATCCGACACTACCGAATGGAGTCTTATATTTGATTTGACAAATGTCATTAATACAGATGTCTTAAATGGTACTCTAGGATATGATGAGTATTATCCATATCCAAAAGCAATTTTCACATATGAAATGAGTTATTCAAAAGGTGGTGTTCTGCAAAGAGCTCTCATGGAAATGGATTACATTGTCCGTATGGATGACTATCAAGGTGATGTTTATATGGAGTTCCTCACAGTTTTTGGAGATCTCGAAGCTTTAACAGGAAACTTTGCATACTGGATGGCGATCCCCGGATTTCTACTAATTGTGGCTGTGGTTCGAATTGCTAAACGAAAATCAAATAGGAGGAGTAGGTGATTCAAATGAAAACTAAAAACAAACTAATCTTTGTCTTATCTTTTGTATCAATAATTCTTCTATTTAACACATTTACATATGCGAATGCAGCAGAAGCTCCTTGGGTTGATGGAAGCATGTATACTTGGGCTACTGAAGATATGATAATCCTTCATATAATGGATTACGATACAGATACCGAAACAGTAGTTGAATCCCAAACAGGATCATTATTCACCTATAATCTAACTGATGTAGATAATAGTACATTAACTTATGATTATGATGTGTTAGGAATGTTCGGTGTTGGTGGTACAACTTCTTATAATGTACAAATCTTCAATGGATTATACTCACTTGGAAACATGTTCACAGTTAATTATGTATGGGATTTTGAACACAATGTTACAGTAATGAATACATTTTCATTTACTTTTCCATCTTGGATGTTAATTGATCCAAATTGGACAGCAGTTAACAGTCGATTAGATGATGTATTTAATGGAAGCACATTACTGGACACAGTTGTTGATCCCTATCTACCAATTACCCATAATTTCACATTGGATGATGTACTAAATGATGCAACTTCCTTCTCAATAATGGGCAAAAGTACCTTAGCAGAAGCTAAACAACAATTCACATCCTCAACACACAAATGGACTTTCGACTTTGACTACTCAAATGTCCAAAAACTAGGTGTATTTAATGCTACAGCTGGCTACGATAACTACTATAACTATGAAGTCAGAACAGAACAAGTCATTCTGGAATTTACTACTGATGGAGTTCTCAAGTACTATACTGATAATGGAAAAGTACAACATACAGTAGATAACGTTATGAGTAACTCATACTACGAATCTTACATCAATTTAGGTGGATACATCACAACTGAGACATCCCCATTCTGTTATCTATTAGCGATTCCTGCAATAGCATGTATGGTTATTTTTGTAAAATGGATGAATAAGAGAAAGAATTAATCTCTTGTTTCTTCATTTTTTCTGCTTTTTTTTCTTTTATTTTCCATTAAATATGTCATGTTAGGAATTCTTATATGAGGATGCTATCTAATCTAAGTAGCATTTAGGTGATGCATATGAGTAAAAAAATAAGAATTTTGATGTTGATTAATGCAATTGCAGCTATAATTTTAGTAAGCAATATTGCTACAGCACAAGCTGTTCCACCCGGTTGGAACGCTGGCGATATATATGTTTGGGGTTATAGAGATACAACATTAACAACAATTACTGAAGATGAAGACGCTATAGGCTTAGAGGATTCAACAAACTATGATATTGAATACAATATAACAGCGCTTGATACTCTAAACAGGGAATTTGATGCTATTGAAACTGATGCTTACGGTGTAGATTTTAGAGATAATAGAGACTATGCTGCTAGCGAATTTGTAAACGATGAATTAGATCTTTTTGATTTCTTTAGTGTAAATTATGTCTGGGATTATGTAAACAATGTCTCTGTTTTTGTAGACTTTGAAGCAAACTTCTTTGACAACTTTGGCAACATATATTTCTTGATTGAACCAGATTGGGTTGTGATAAACAAAGGTTTCACAGATATGTACAATGTCTCTGAGGTTATGGATACATTAGCTGATCCTTATGAACCAATTACTTACAACTATACCCTTGGAAACATTATGGACGCAATTTCAATAAAAATAATGGGTAAAAGTAAGCTTAGTTCTGCAGTCAGCCAATTCACAGATTCCAAGAGAAAATGGACTTTTGAATTTGACCTCTCTGACTACATAAAAAAGGAACAATGGAATGGTACAGATAATATCTACTATGATTATGATTTGTACAAAATCTACGTTGAATTAGAATACACTAAAGAAGGTGTCTTGGATCGATCAGAAATACAATTCAGTAGCAAATTAACTATTGATGGTATAACTGTGGATATAAATTATGAAGAAGTGATTGCTTTAGGCGGTATGAAAGCTGCTTCAGCAAACTTCGCTACTTTCGCAGCTATTGGTGGTCTCGTCTCCACAGCGTTAATTGCTATTTTCATCAAACGTAGGAAGAAGTGAAATTCTATTTTCCACTTTTTTCTTTTTTTTCTTTTCTCTTTTGCCTTAATCTGAAGCTATTTTAAAGTTCTTCTCATTTTATTCAATTAGGATCATTTGATCCGCCTAAAACCAATTCATACGAGTGGATTTTATGAACTGGAACTTGAGGAAGGAAATAGACTATGTTTTCAAAAATTAAATCATATGTTATTATATTAATAATCCTAGCTACCCCCTTAAATTCGTTATTTTTGAGCATGTTAGTATCAAGTCCTAATTCAAGCTCCGCTATTCTCTTGAGTAAATATACTGAGGGTCCTGGAGATTTAACTCCTAATGCAGAGAATGGTTTACTTTGGAGTTCCACTTCTGGATTAACTGGAGAGTTAACTACTTCTCCTTTAATTGACTTTAATACTGAGAGTGAACTAGAACAAATAGTTTACATTGGAACAGAAATCGGTTTAACAAAAATACTAGTCGAAAATGGTAATATCTATTGGACTCATCCTACACCAGGAGCTATCCTAAGTATTACACCAATTGAGGACATAACTGGTGATAGTAATAAAGAAGTCCTTATTACTATTGATAATCAACAATTCAACAATACTGAAATGCTAAATGGTTTAACTGGAGAAATCATCTGGTCTTATCGTCCTACAGAGACCGTTTGGCAAGAAGGTATAGGTTTTTCCGAACAAGAAACTCGATCTTGGTCTGGTTTGCTCATAGAAGACATTTCTGATGATGGAACTAGTGATGTGTTAATTTCATCATATAAATCAGTCTTCGCTTTAGATGCATCTGATGGTTCATTATTGTGGCAACAAAGTGCTTCTAACGATGTTTGGAACACAGAATTAATGGATGATGATATTGATTCGGATGGTTTTTATGATGTTGTAATAGGTTCGCAAGATGGTGAGTTAATGCTTCTCAGTGGCTATGATGGTTCAATTATTTGGGATATTATTGCCGCAGAGGAAGCGAGATATATCGATCAGACTCAAGGTATCGAGTATACTTTTGCTCGCAATGTGTATGATGTTCGCAAGTGTTTCGACATGAATGGTGATGGTAAGAAAGATATTCTCACTACAGATGAGAACGGTTATTGTGCAATTTATGATGTCATCACAGGTGGATTGATTGATCGAGTACTTGCTTACAGTAGAACCGGTCCAGAGGCAGATCAATCTACATTTGGAAGTAAAGATTTCTATAATCCAATGTCAATGGACGTTGTAGATGATTATGGATTAACGAAAGTTCTAACGGCAGCACGTTCAGATGCAGTCTTTAGTAATCTCACTCTTTCCCTCTTAAATCTAGGCATGAATGACCTATATGTTGATTGGAGTATTTCTTCTGTCAATATTGAAGATGTTAGAAGTATTGCAACAAGCGTAGCGACTGTAGGTAATGAAACTTATACCAAAATGATTATTCCCACGGGAATCATGGGTTCTTCACAATTTGAGAAAACAATAGAAGTATATGCTTTGTTTAACAACTCTTTGATAGCTCAATGGAATCTCACAGTGTTAACTTCAGAAGACGATTTTCAGTTAAATTTTGGAGATACCTCAGACGGTCAATATCCATTTAATGGTAATCATGCATTCTTCGTTAGAGATTTTCAAGGATCACCAGAGGAAGAAGTGCTTATTTATCTTGCAGGATATGGACTATATCTCCTAGATGGTGATACTGGAGATTTACTATGGAGTCAGATAAAATCAGCAAAAGTAAAAATCGAGCCCTATTTTGATGTTAATTCCGATTCAACCATTGATATCCTTAGAAAAGAATACTATTATCTCGATCAATATAGTACTGATCGTTTCCGCATACCAAGAATTACTATGATAAGTGGTGATTCCGGCGAAACAATTTGGGATCATGAAATAGATTATGATGATCGAGAATTGGTAGGTGGAGGATATATTAGCATTTTACAAGCAGAAGATATTACAAATGATTCAATTCCTGATTTGTGGCTTGCTCAACAAGAATATGATAATTGGGAATTCAATCTAGTAAATGTTTCAAAAGTCAAATTACTGGACGGTGCTACTGGAGCCATTGTTTGGGAATCATTACCTGCTAATAGTTCAAAGGTTTACTCTCGAGAGCAAATGAGATTAACGTCACTTGCCACTATTGCTGATCAAGATAGTGATGAAATCCAAGATATTTTGGTGGGATGCCAAAGAAGTTACATTTATTGTATAAGTGGTTTTGATGGTGCACCAATCTGGAATATTACTCGAGAAGCTGCACCTATTGATCCGCATTATAGATTTTGGATTCCATATTATCCACTTATTTCCGGTGTAGGGAACATTCAAGGAAATACCACCGATGATTTTGTAATTCTAGGTGATGGGCAAGTACAATTAGTTGATTCTGATAATTTCACAACGGTATTTTGGTCTTGGTTTAATCCACTTGGTTGGATTGATGAGCAATTTTTTGAAATTCACATAAATTGGCCTCAGAATGAATTATTTGCTATTTTTACCATTAATAAAAATGACAAACAATATACAGTCTTTATTGATCTTGTAACTGGAACATTAGATCATGAAATTCTTGGGGAAATGAATCAATTTAATATTCAATTCTTTGCTGCTGACTTTAATTTAGATGGAACAAATGACCATTTACTTTACCGACCTTATGGTAGCGAAGATTTTATGGAAGGAACATACATAATTAATGGAATCACTGGCAATGTCTTAAGTTTTTATTCAACTTTTAGACCAGGATTTGATCGTTGGTACTGGCTTGTAGATCAACTCTTTAGAATTGGAGCTGACAGTTTTGTGGATGTTTATGAAGATGTTAATTCCGATGGGATTCCTGAAATCGTATCTGGTTTTTCAATTGGTAAACATAGTGAAGATGATTTTGCTCAAGGAATGGCTATAGAAATAATTGATGTATCGACAATACCTGCTATAGTTGTAACATATGAATTTGTAAAAGTTGAGAAAGATGATTATTCACAACCTCCGCTTTTACCAGCTGGTTATACAAAAACAATTGGTGATGTAACAGGTGATGGACAAGCAGAAATTCTTGTCTCTTTAGTAACTTCTGAAGGGGAATTCAAAACAATAATATTAGATATTTCAGAAGAAGGTTGTGTTTGGAAGGAAATAACAGATGTAGTCTATGATTCAATAATTCCAGAAGAACTTAATGGAACATTAGATGGAAATTTAATTCTTTGTGATCTTAATGGACGAATTAGAGCTATAGATAATGAATTTGTTGTCACAATTACAGATTTCCAAGTAATCCAACAAGGAGTTGGGCAATATTACCTCGAGTGGAGCAGTAATGCAGATGATGTAATGTCTAAAATCTATATCGATCATGAAGTAGTGTCGACTGTGTTTACTTCAGAAGCAGAAATTTTCTTGAGTGGTGGTGAGCACAATCTAACTGTTTCAGTCAGTGATCGAAATGGAATAAGCGCATTTACCAATATGATAATTTCAATTGATAGAGGTAGTGGGTTGCTACTAGTTTGGCTGGTAGTAGGAGCAGTAACTGTTAGTTTTATTGGATTGAAGATATTCTTCAGATTTAAACGGAAAGAAGACTTAACGGACTTTGGTCCAGATAGAGGAGGAGCGTGATGAAACAATGACAGATGTTAATGCTTACCCTGTAGAACCTAAAAAAATAGATGAAGAAATTGAAGAAGTTGAAATCAAGGAAGAACTTGCAATCCAAACTGTTGGCTTAAAGAAGTATTTTGGCAGAGGATACAATCTAGTGAAAGCAGTTGACGGTATTGACCTTTCAGTAAAAGAAGGAGAAGTGCATGGTTATCTTGGTCCAAATGGTGCCGGAAAAACTACTTCCATGCTTATGATTGCTGGAACAATTCGACCTACTGCTGGTAAAGGATATATTTTTGGGAAACCAATTGGTTCTCCTGCAGCAAACAAACAACTTGGTGTTGCTATTGCAAATCCAAAATTCTGGAAAACTATGTCAGCTTATAAATACCTTGTTTATATGGGTCAATTACATGGTTTAGAAAAAACCCTTGCAAAAGAACGAGCTAAGGAATTCTTGCATATTCTAGAGATGACCCAACATGGACATAGGCTTCCTGTAGCATTTTCAACAGGAATGAAAGCAAAATTAGCTGTAGCTCAAGCTTTAATGCATCATCCACGGTTAGCAATACTTGATGAAAGTACAGCAGGATTAGATCCCGAATCGCGATTCAAATTGGTTAATACAATAAAAGAACTAGCGGATATTCTCGGTACAAGTATCTTTGTAAGTGGTCATATATTAACGGAAATTGAAAAGCTAGTCTCTAGAGTAACAATCATTGTTAAAGGTAAAATTGGTCTTCAAGGAATCACACTAAGAGAAATGAGAAAAGAGTTCTCTACTGGGCAGTTCTCTTTAGAATGTTCAAATCCAGAACAAGTTATGCAAGACCTATTTAACATGGGTGTAACCAGTCAAATTTTCATGGATCACAATAACGTCATTATCTTCACTAGCGAATTCATTGATTCAGTTTACGCTTGGTTACCTGAAATTCTGAAAAGAAATGGTGCAACTTTACAACAATTTGGACCTTTAGAAGTAACATTAGAAGAAGTTTTCATTAATGTAATTTCTAAGCGATACGGTTCAGATTTTCTATATGAGGATAAAATATTAGAGGAGTTTCAAGATGAGCAGAAAGGCATCTTCGGAAGATTAACTAGGAGGTCAAAATAATGGAAGAAATAACACAACCAGATATTTCTGCAATCGTTCCAATGGAGATTGATTCAAAGCGAAAGAGAAGGAAAAAGGATGGCAAACGCAATTTTGGTCTCTTTATTATTTTTCAGAAGACTTTTCTAGAGTTATTAAGCTTGAGAAGAGTATTATCTTACTTGGGATTATCTATTGTTTTTCCATTCGTTTTTACCATGATTGTTTCTGGTTCCCTAACAGGAACCCTCGCAGATATGAATATTGATTTCCAGATTGCTACAGTCGTGAATTACTTCGCATTTTATTCTTTCTTCTGGAATGCGGGAATCTTACTAATCTTATATTGTGGCTTAACAGCCTCTACTTTTATCTCAAGTGAGGAATCAGGTGGAACAATGATTTTTCTTCTAACAAAACCAATTAGGAGAACTACACTCTACGTGGGTAAATTCTTAGGTTATTTCGTTAACATGGCATTATTACAATTTGTTTCCTTGCTGTTT
Source organism: Candidatus Heimdallarchaeota archaeon (assembly GCA_019058165.1). Taxonomy (GTDB): domain Archaea; phylum Asgardarchaeota; class Heimdallarchaeia; order JABLTI01; family JABLTI01; genus JABLTI01. Next base: position 8,890 of record JAHLVZ010000007.1, on the reverse strand, counting down.
GGTTTAACAATTACCTGTACATTATTTGATGTGTCTTCTGCAGTTTTTATTGCTGGAATGAAATTCTTGGTTCCAATTTACCTCTATGCATTGCTAATGATTGCAGTTATAGGATTGATGCTCGGATTTCTTTCAATAATAAACAAAAGAATGGTTATTAGTGTACTAGTAATTATGTTTCTAATAATCTTCATTTATTTCTTAGGAATTATCTTTAGAGTTGCTATCCCAACATATTATGAATCAGGGCATCTTTATTTGATAGATATTGGTTACAATCTAAGTCTCATATTTACTACATTCTTAGGTTTCTTTGGGTTCCAACCTATACCTTTCTTCCAACAAAACTTTGGTTTATTCTTTGGTACGTATGTCAGTATGTTTTCAGATGTCTCTGAATTCATTGGTTCTGCTGATCCCGAAAACGGATTAACTTTCTTACTACCGGAAACAGGTTACATAAATCCAATTGTAAGCATAATAGTAATGGTAGCCATTACAGCTTTACTCTTTATTTTGGGTATAATAATATTGGAAAGAAAAGACGTTGGTCCACAGTAAGACACAATTTAATCTAAACTTGTATTAGAAGTTCTGAAATGAGAAATGTACCAATAGTAAAAATAATGCCTATAAGAAAGAAAAGTGGTTTTCCCTTTTTCCCTAAAGGAATCATATCTCTTACCACTAAGAATAAAACTAATCCAAGAACAAGAGCAAATACAGTGAATAATGCTAATGGACTTTGTACATAAACAAATATTATCCCTAAAGAGGCTCCTACAAAAGGAGTTAGATAACCTAAATAGCGAATTACTTTGTTCTTTCTACCATGAATATCTTGAAGGATTTGTTCAGCAGAAAAAGCCAATGTAAATGATCTTATGAATAGAGGTAGTAAAACGAATAATAGAAGAAGCCAACTAGTATTAAATGTCTCTTCATTAAAGATAACAGTAATAAGAATACCCAAAACAAGACCATGGGTGATTAAAGCAACACCTTCGAAAACAGCATGATATTCAGGAACAATGCATTCAACTTCAGCAAGCTCCTTTTCATATTCCAAATCATTAGTAATTTTGGTTTCTTCTGATTGTTTGTTAATTTTGGGTGTTGTTGGATTTTTGTTCAGAATTCTTTTGTAAACGATTTTTTCAACCAAAGCAATGAGTGTAAAACCTACAACTAATGGAATATAGATGTAAAAACCTAATTCCTTTCCTCCTATAGAAATTTGAGGTAGGAGCTCGAGAAAAATGATTCCAATCATTAATCCTGCACCTAAGCTTTCAAGATGATGATGCCACTTACTCATATGCTCAGAAATCCATTCACCCAAAATATGAGTGAGAACAATTCCAATAGAAATAGCAAGTGGACCCAACCACAGGATTAGTTTCAAGTAATCACCCTAAATATCCAATTTATACTATGATATACAATAATTTACTTCTATTAGAGGAAATTGGTTTAAAATATTAATATTTTAACTACAAATACTAAATAGGAATTAGTTTATCCTTCACTTTCGTTCGTTCTTCTTCTGTAAGTAATCTATCATAGTAAGCTTGTTCAAATATAAAATCGAAGCCATCATTTGGTTTTCTTGGAATTATATGAAGATGTACATGTGGTACTTCTTGTCCTGCATGCTCCCCATCAGCGATAAAATACATGATACCTTTAGTTTCCGGTAATTTTTCTTTTATTTTCATAGCGATTTTTCTTCCAATCGGAAACAGCTTCAAATATAGTTCTTCATCTAACTCATCAACCAGAATAGCATGTTTCTTTGTCATGACCAAAGCATGTCCCTCATTGATGGGCTTGATATCCATGAAAGCCATATTAGATAATTACCCATTTTCAAATCAAAAATCCCTTTTAGCAAGAATGAAATTTTATTACAGTCGAACATGTGTTCCTTACCTTGTTTGGGGAACAACTCATAATCGATTAGGTATGATTGATGAAGGATTGAAAAGGATCATAAAAAATATGAAAATGTTTCCGAAATAAATTTTCCAACATTTCTTATTATAGTTCACCTAAGCTACCTTTGTTTGTACTCTTTCTTAAACTCGAATTATACAAAATATAAATCAATTAACTTATATTTACATATGACAATATTACTGTGTAAAAGTTTAACCTAAAACAATTAAGATGGAATCAAAGTGACAGAATCAGATACCGACTTTGCACTTGCAGAAAGATTAGATATCGATGAAATTTATTTGCAGACGATAAAAGTTCTTGGATTGAGAAAGGTCTTACCAGTACTAAATGTATTGCCTAATATGGTTGTTATTATCAATCAACAAAGACAAGTTGTTTTTGCAAATTATTCTTTTACAAAGATGATTGGGAAAGAACGATTCGAGGATGGTCTCGGTGAAAGACCCGGTGAACTTATTGATTGTATCCATGCCCATACTCACATTTCTGGTTGTGGTACCGCTGAAGACTGTCGTTATTGTGGAGCTGTTTTAACTGTTCTAAAAACTCAAGAAACAGGTGAAACAGAAGAAGGAGAGGCATTATTAACTGTAAAAAAGAACGGCAAACATGTAGAATTGAGTTTCAATATTATCGCAAATCCTTTGCCTATTGAAGACCAAGTGTTTTACTTGGTCGTTATGACTGAAGTGAAGTAAATAATCAATGTGACTCAATAATTCTATTTTGTTAATTTTTTATCTCAAGATTCCGAAGAAGCACAGGATGTTCTGGTATATTCTTTAGTGCTTCATGATAAATATCCGGTTTAATGGTGATAGTGTCTAAATCTTTTGGATCAAACCAGCGAAAAGTAAGTTTCAACTCACTTTGATCTTTGTACCTCCCTACATAATTTTCAGTCATTGCTAAATCGTCCTCTAATCCTATGAATTCCTTTTGAAGTAACTTATCATCGGAATCCAACAGACTTACTAAGAATGTTAGTTCTAAAGCATGGTATTTCTGATCATCCATTTCAAAGGAATTCTCAACTATCCATAAGAGTCTCTCGACTTCAATAGAAACGCCGATTTTTTCTTTAAACTCTTTTAATTGCTTCTTCTGAAGATTCAAACATCTTGATACCTCCACTGGGAAGAACCCAAAAATCAATGAGATCCTCAGTAAAAAGAAGCACCTTTCCCTCCTTTAGAAGAACACCTGCAACCCGATACCACCAAAAAACCCTATATCAGATTGATTTTCAGTCATTTCAATCAACACTTTTACTTCTAGTAGTATTATTAAACTTTATTCACTTTGATTATAGATTTCTAATAATTCCTCTCAATTTTTCTATTCCGCAAGGGAAGATATTTTATGTGAAAACCCTTCATTAATAATTATGAAGGATGAAATTGCTCAAATAATGTCTCTGGTTGCCTACGGGAATGCCTACCTTCAAGGTAAACCAGTATCATATGATATGAATCATCCAGCAGGATTCCACTATAAGAACATAAGATTCGTTGAAACCGTTCCAGAAGATCTTCTTGCAAGAAAGAATGTCATTGCAGAGGATCCAAATAAATGGTTTAAATTCTTGAAAAACAACAAGTATACTCGATTGTATCTTTCTTTTCAATCAACAAAAAGCTTAGGATTAGCAGATCATATTAGTTCCGCTTTTGTTGGAGGAGGAAGCCAGTGGAATATCATAGCAGAGAAATGTGACAAATGCGATATTTGGCAAACAAAATGGCGAATGGAGTTTGGAGATTTAAAAGTTTATTACTTCCAACTTATCAAAGATATCGATTTGCCAAAAATTACTAAGACAAATTTTGAACAAGCTAAATTATACCTAAAAGAAATTCTCAAAGATATGATTGAATTCACTGTAAAGAATGAGTTAGCTAATTGGACAAAAGTATTCCAGGTGGCTTTAGATTTCTTATCTGTTGAAGAATCCTACAAATTATTGGAGAAGGGATTTCTACCTGAAGGCTGTTTTGAAATTGAAGTAAAACAAATTTTAACTGCATGCGATCAAGCTTGGGTCTTTGGTGGCATGGGTTCATGGAATGATGTAGTTAGAGTAAAAGATTATGATTTATACACACGTCTTTCTGCTAATCTTTATGACACACTAAGCAAAGCAATGATTGCAGCAATTAATAGCTATCCTTAAAGCAAACGCAGATTTAATTGTAATTAGCTAAATTTCTAATCTAAAAATTATTAAAGAGAAATTATTTGGTTATTAATCATGCCTAGCGTTCCCTCTATGATTGCCCTTGGGATAATTATTCTTGGAATTATCACTTTAGTTTCTATTTCATGGTCTAATAGACGAGGAGCTCCTTACTGGCCAACCCGAATGAAGAAAGTAAAAAAGATGCTTGAAATGGCAAATGTAAAACCAGGAGAATTAGTGTATGACCTTGGTTGTGGAGATGGACGAGTTATAGTGATGGCTGCGAGAAAATTCAAAGCTCGTGCAGTTGGGATTGAAATTGATTTATTTCGATTTCTTTGGTGCCAGTTTTTAATTACCATTTTAGGTTTGCGTCGTAGAGTGAAAGTAAAATATGGCGATCTATTTGCAAAAGACATTAGTGAAGCAGATATTGTTTTCTGTTATCTTCTTCAAAACACCAATGACAAATTAGAAGGAAAACTCATGAACGAGCTTCGTCCAGATGCTCGTGTAGTATCAAATACTTTCCTTTTTTCTTCTATGCCACAAATTGATATGAATAGTGAATTAGGATTTTATGTATATAATGTCGGAGTTCAAGCAGAAGAAAACTAATATTCTTCTCGTTTCCCTATAGAAACTAAATGTTAGAGAATGAGTTTTCTTACTTTTTAGAGATAAATGTTTATGTTCTTTTTCTGTGTAGTTTTATTTGGTGAAGATATTGAAGATTTACTCATATGTAGTTAGGGATGATTGTGGTTTAGCTCCGAATCCTTTTTGGGATCATTGCACTCTTGCTTTAGATCAAGAGTTAATTAGAAAAATCGCTAAAGTTGGGGATTGGGTTGTTGGACTAAAAGAGAAATCTGAAAAGCTAGAAGATCATTATCTTTTGTTTGCCATGCAGGTCACAGAAAAAATAACATTTGATGAATATTGGACTAATCCTCGGTTTCAATTGAAAAGACCTGATTATTCAGTTGATGAAGAAATCTTTAGAATGGGAGATAATATCTATGAACTTGGACATGATGGAGAATTCATTCAACAATATTCAGCACATTCTCGAGATAATTATGAAAGTGATGAAGAGTGGGAAAAACAGAAAAGAGAAGACTTACATGGTGAATTCGTTTTAGTATCAGACAGGAAATTCTATCATTACTTCGGACGTGAACCTGTTAAGATTCCATCGAAAGAACTTGTTGATATTTTGTATTGCGATATTGGTCACAAATGTATTGCTGATCCCGAGGTTCCACAAGAATTCCTTGATTTCATTGAAGAACTCAATAGACAAGGAAAAGTTGGTTTTGTTAATCCTCCTGAAATATGGCCAAATGATGATGAAACCTATGTGCAGTGCTGGGAGTGATTTTTTAGGTCTTCTTCTTTCTTTAGTTAGAAACCCTTAAATTTGAGGTCTTATAAAAATAAGACTGAGCGGGTTTGTATGTCTAAGAAATCAAAGATAGTATTTGATGCAGAAAAAATCAGTTCTGATATGAAACTTGAAGAAATAGTTGCAGTAATTGCTACCGGGGATAGGAACTCTCCTGAATATGGTCTTACCCTTATGATTTTGAAGAGTCTTGTAACTGGTAATCGCACTATTACCAAAAATCAAATGTATGACATGTTTATGCGCAATAGAGAGCATATTTCAAAGGCAAGTTTTTATCGTATTTTAAACCGTTTAATTGATCGCGGAATGGTTGTTTTTGATGAAGAAAGACAAGTCTATGCTCCTTCAGTCATCTTTTCAAATTCATTACAGAAACTAGCAATTGCTTGGGAATCCTTAGCTTTATGGTTATAAATGTAACATTTTTTTCAAATGGATATTCTATTATTCACAACAATTCTTTTTTCTCTAATTCCTTTCTTATATCTTGAGAAGACAAGTGGATATATTTCAAAACATTGTTGATATTCTTGTGTCGAGTTATTCTTCTTACCCAGCCAATATCTAATCCTTGTTTTATCAGATTGGTTGCTCTACTATGCCTTAGGGTGTAGTATCTTACATCGAAACCTGCAAGTTTTGCAATTGGTCTAAAAACATGAGTAGCGAAATTGTTTGCATGATATTTTTTCCCTGTTTTTGTTGGAAAAAGAATATCCTCATCATTTTTGAGATATTTATAATTACTCAAATATTCTTTCAAAAGTGAATTTAAACCATCGGATATTGGAACAGCTTGTGGTTGCGAATGTTTTAATGGTTTTTCAATAAAGACTTCCTTCAAATCCAGATCCAAATGCTTTAGTTTTAGATTGCATAATTCATCTGTTCTTAATGCAGCTTCATAAGCTAAAAGTATCATGGATTTTAATTTTAACCCATCAAAGTAGAAGCATACTTCAGGATAAGTTCTTTGTGCTGCAGATTTAAAACTCTTAGGATTTCTAAATTTCTTACATTTCATACAATCATCAGAACTAATCGTCGTATGTTGAAAGGTACAGAATCTACTAGCAGTTTGGGCAATTTTTTGTATCTCGCTTGGTGAGAGTACATTGGGATTAAAATTATCATCATATTTCGGTGTTGGAATTCTGGTCCAATTAAGTTGCTTATCATTTACTTCCAGGAATTTCTTAATTGTTGTAAGGTATTTGTACAAGCTTTTTCCACCCAAGCTTTTTGTTTTCTTTGAGAATTCCTCTAATTCAGATTTTGTTGGAAGTTTCTTGTGCACTCTCAAGTATTGGTTTACTAGGTGCTTATTCTTAATCCAAAGTTGAAATTTCATAATATCTTTTTCAGTTAAATCTTGAAAGCTGATGCTTTTTTCTCGCAAAAAAGTTTCAAACCAATTAAGAATATCAAGATACTGTCTTATTGTATGAATTGATCTCTCTTCTATTTCCATGAAACCTCTAAATACATCAATTTCTTCTTCTATCACACCAAAACATCCTCTGAGCTCTAATTAACTAGAATGGCTGCACAAATAAAAAGAAGAGTAACATCTAATATCATATATCCATATTACGAAAAAGTGCCCGAACAGGTGTTCCAACAACATTTTTGAATGAAAAAAGGGTATTTTCCTATGTGAATTCAGTTCCCGAAATGATGATCCGAATCACACAGGAGCCCAAGAAATAGTATGTCTAACTCAAATAAAGAAGTTTCTAATGATGAAATAATTAAAAAAGACGCTCGAATTGAGTTCAGAATTAATGCTGTAGAAAAGGAAATATTTGAAGAAGAAGCAAAGAAGAAGAAAATGACTCTTTCTGAATATATCATTGCGACCATTAGAGGAGATATCTTAAAGAAAGAACTAATTGCGGAAATAGCACCTGGAAAAGGGGATTATTCGGATGTTCTCAAAAGAATAGATCAATTAGAAAAATCATTAAGTCAAAACCTAACTGAGAATTTAGATCTATTGAAAGAAATCAGTTCAGAGTATCGAGAAGATCTTCTAATGCATAATAGCAGAGATAAAATCTACTGGATGCTGCAGCAACAAAGATTCCAGAAAAAAACGCATAGTGAAATAAAAGACGTGCTTATACAAGAAGATCCTACCTTGAAGGATTACCTGGAAGAATCACCAAGAAGATTATTCACTGCATTAGATTTAGCGTTAGAAAAATTAGCAAAAGAAGGATCACTCATGCTAACAGATAGAGGGAAAATACAATGGAAAAAAGAAATCAAATAAGAGGAACAATTACTTTTCCTCTCATGGATTCTTTGTAGTCTTCATGCTTCTGCTTTTCTTTAATCCCAAGATAACGCATAGTTGTTTGGATACTTGTATGACCTAATAACCAAGCGATAAGATAAATATCAATGCGGTTGTCAAAGAAAAGAATCGATGCAAAAGTTCTCCGGAGCCTGTGAGCATGAACTCTAAAACCTAGTTTCTTGCTAATCCGAACATAATAATTCTGTAACCAATTAATGCTAGTTTTTCGACCAGTGATTTTATTGATCAGAAAATGATCTTCTGGAGAGTTTATTGCTAGCATTCCTTGTCTTGTTCGAAGAATTCTTTTGAGTATAGGTTTTTGATAATCAAGTATTGTAATTCTCCGGGTCTTTCGTCCTTTACCTAAATGAATAGTTATGATTTCTTTTGTAAAGTCAATGTTCTGAACTTTGAGATTAGTAATCTCAGAAATACGGAACCCAAAATTCAAGATCATAATAGTAGCAATCTTAAGGGTAGTATGACAATTCACTGCTTCCAGGAGTTGATTCACTTGTTTCTTAGTAAGCCTGGTCTTTTCTTCTTATCATACAAATAGTCTTTATCGACTTTCCCATGCTCGATGAGCTTTGCCAAAATGTCATATAAGGTTGTTCGGGGAACATGTGTGAGTTTCACTAGCTGACTTCTGGTGATTCCCCCCGTTAAGTCCAGTATTTCTAAGAGAAACTTATCTATATCAATAGATCGTTCTATCAATAATTCATCACCATAGAGGTATTTTATTCGTTCACCTATGACGAGGAGATGATCCGCTGCATAGATTGGGTCAACTTTTTTTGTATATATAGGTGATTTCTTCTGAGATTGCTTTTCTATTTTTGAATTCATTTCTTACTCAATTTTTGCTTATCTTTGTGTAGCTTTTATTTTTTTACCTTTCTTAAATTTAGTTGCAGTGAATATACTATAAATTATAAGCATTGAAAATGTTATTATCCAAGAAAATCCTGAATTAATTTCTGTTGTACTTGTAGGATAACCTGCTTTTGTGATAAACTCTTTTGCTTTA
>JAHLVZ010000072.1 GCA_019058165.1 Candidatus Heimdallarchaeota archaeon | reverse complement strand
GGCTATTAGGTATTGATGAGAAACCTATGGGAATTGCTGGTGCGAACCCGAAATCCGGGGAGATTCTGTTTGCTGTAGCAAAAATTGGTCCAGCAACTACTGCTCTTCATAAGCTAAAGAAAGGTGATAAGATAGGAATAAAAGGCCCTTACGGAAGAGGTTTTTCGATCAAAGGGAAAAAAATCGCTGTGATTGGAGGAGGTACTGGAATTGCTCCAACGAAGTATTTGATTGAAAAATTATTAGTAAAGGGATTGGATGTTACATTATTCCATGGAGCAAGAAGTGCTAATGAGCTAGCTTTTCGAAAATGCTTTGAGAAGTTAGCAAATGAAAAGAAGAATTTCCATTACAAACCTAGTACAGATGATGGTTCACATGGTTTCAAAGGTTTCGCTACTGAGTGTTTTGAGAACTCTATTGATAATAATATAATATTCGATCAAATGTATACCTGTGGTCCAGAACCCATGATGTTTACAGCATGGAAACTAGCAACTAAACAAACAATTCCAATAGAAGCGTGCTTAGCAGATCGTTACTTCAAATGTGCCATTGGTTTATGTGGACAGTGTACTGTTGATCCAGTTGGTTTACGACTATGTATAGATGGTCCTGTCTTTGATCAAGATCAACTAAAAGAAATAAGTGATTTTGGCAAATTTGCTCGAGACAAATTTGGGCGGAAAGAACCTATCTAAAAAAAAATTATAGAATTGTTAGTGTTCATCACTAACAATTAATTGTTTATTCTTCGTCTTCTTCGACTTCGTAGTCTACATCAACAACATGCTCTTCTTCTGGTTTTTCTTGCGTGCCAGGAGGAGTAAATGATGGTCCTACTCCTTCCGCAAATTGACTCGGATCGAAACCAGCACCTGGTTGCCCACCAGCTTCTTGATATATTCTAGTAGAAATTTGTTGTAGTTCTTCCATTAGACTTTCTTTCTTCGTTTTGATGTCTTCGTAGTCATCTGTTGCTAAAGCTTGTTGTAGTTCTTCTTGCTTTTCTTTAACAGATTTGGTCTCTTCTTCTGTTACTTTATCTTTGAAGTCTTTGAGTACTTTATCAACACTGTAAACGAGATGTTCTGCTTCATTCTTTAGTTGGACTTCTTCAAGTCTTTTATTATCTTCTTCCTCATATTGCTCTGCATCTTTGACCATTTGTTCTACATCTTTTTTATCAACACCACTTGGTGATGATACTGTGACTTTTTGTTCATTTCCGGTACCAAGATCTTTTGCTTTAACTGAAACAATTCCATTAACATCCAAATCAAAGGTTACCTCAACTTGCGGAACACCTCTAGGTGCGGGGGGAATTCCGATTAACTGGAACTTTCCTAATGTAACATTATCTTTTGCGAATTTTCTTTCGCCTTGTAAAACATGGATTTCTACACTTGGCTGATTGTCACTTGCTGTGGAAAAGGTTTGACTTTTACTTGTCGGAATGGTTGTATTTCTATCTACAATTGGAGTGAAAACCTGTCCGAGTGTTTCAATTCCTAAGGTTAACGGTGTAACATCTAGGAGAAGAACATCTTTCACATCACCTTTTATTACTCCCGCTTGTATTGCAGCACCAATTGCAACACATTCATCAGGATTTATTCCTTTATAGATCTTTGATTCTCCAAACATCTTTGCAATTTCATCTCTCACAGCCGGCATTCTTGTAGCTCCTCCTACAAGAAGAACTTTGTTAATTTCAGAGGGTTTCTTCTTTGAATCTTTTAGTGCTTGTCTTGTTGGGCCTAATGTTTTCTCTATTAGATCTTCAGTCATCCTTTGGAATTGCGATCTTGTAATTTCGTAGTTTATGTTGATTGGTTGTCCTTCTTTGTCAACTGTAGCATAAGGAATGTCTACAAAAGCTCTTTGTTTTGATGATAACTCCATTTTTGCTTTTTCAGATGCATCTTTAATTCGTTGCATTGCTGAATCATTTTTGGTTATGTCAATTCCTTCTTGTTTCTTGAATTGCTCAACAACCCATTTTATGATTCTATCATCAAAATCATCTCCACCTAACAAGTTATTACCACTGGTAGCTTTTACTTCAAACATAGCGTCTCCTTCTTCCATATATGTTTCAAGAATAGAAACATCGAATGTTCCTCCACCAAGGTCAAAAACTAGTATTATTTCTTCTTTCCCTTTTCCAACCCCGTAAGCTAAACAAGCAGCAGTCGGTTCATTAATTATTCTTAAAACCTCTAATCCTGCTATTTTTCCTGCGTCTTTTGTTGCTTGTCTTTGACTATCAGTAAAATAGGCTGGACAAGTAATTACAGCTTGTTTAATTTCTTCTCCAAGGAAATCTTCTGCATCTTTCTTTAACTTTCTTAGAATCATTGCAGAAATTTCTTGTGGAGTATAAGCTTTCTTATCAATTGTATCTCTGTGAGTAGAACCCATTTTTCGTTTTATTGAGCGAATTGTTCGCTTTGGTTTTGATATCGCTTGTCTTTTAGCTATTTCACCAACAATTTGCTCACCATCTTCTGTAATTGTAACAACTGATGGAGTGATTCTACCGCCTTCGGCATTTGGAATTATGGTTGGTGTTCCTCCTTCCATATATGCTATTCCGGAATTTGTGGTTCCTAAATCAATACCTACAACTTTTGCCATTTTTTTTCACCTTTATTTACTATTAATTATTCAGTTTGTTTTTCTTCTTCTTCTTTGGTTTCTTCATTTTCAATTGAAACCATAATTTTTGCTGCATGCATCACTTTTTCTTTTATTTTGTACCCTTTCTCAAGTAATTGGACGATTACTCCAGGTTCAAAGTTTCCTGTGGAGTCAACACATACCGCTTCATGATAGAAAGGATCGAATTTCTCTCCTTGTATCGGATTAATGAGTGCTACTCCTTCTTCTTCTAATATTCGAGATAATTTCTCGTGGATTATTATGATACCTTCTAAAGGAACGGTTTCTTTACTGTTCTCCTTTGCAAATTCAATCGCTCTTTCAATATTCTCAATTGGATTAAAGATTTTAGAAAGAATTTTTTCTGAGGAGTATCGAACGTTGTTATCTGCTTGTTTCTGGGCACGCTTCTTATAATTTTCAAAATCTGCTTTAAATCTCTGCAGTAAAGATAAGTATTCTTCCTTCTCTTTTTTCGCCTGTTCGGTTTCTGTAATCATTTTTTTATTTGTAACGAGAATATCTTTTAGACTAATTCCATCTAGCATCTTATCTAATTCTTTGATTAACTTCTGTGTTTTCGAGTCTTTTTCCATTGCTTTAATGATCTCTTCGACCTCTGATACAATAGTGTCTTCTTCTGATTTAGTCACTTATTATTAATCTCCAATTTTTATGAAATACTTGTTCTTTGAGCAAAATTCGGAAAGATTAGTTATTTTAATTTATCCTTAATAATTTAATTTCCTTTTTTTTAAACTGCTTTTACAGCAAATAGTTTTTAGTAAAACAAACGTTTTAAATATATCTATTTATGTGAGTAACTACTAATTTCGTGAGTAATTGTCTTACTTTTCGACTTAGGTTTGATCCTTGGCAGCATTATGGACAGAAACTAGAATATGAACAAATTATTTTAATACAAAGAACTTTATTGAAATAGTTTGTGAAATCGCATTACTTATTAACAATTTAATTTGGAGGATTATTTCATGGGAATAAGTTATCGATATGCTAAGTATCTCTCAAAGCTTGGAACAAGGATGCTCATTGCTTTATTGGTACTTGATACTGCTTGGACTTTAGTTAGGTTCATAGTTATTCACACTACTTTTGGTGGCAACCCTCCAACTACTTTTGAAGCCACAGAAAAAATAATTACAAATTCCATATACTTAATTTTCATTGTGATTTTAGCAATAGGAATGATATTATTAGGATTTTATTATCTACGGTTTACCAAGTTTGGGGTCATAGCTGCGATGCTTTTGGTTGTTCAAGTTGGGATAAAAATAGCATTCATTTTCTTCCGAATCACTGGACTAGCAAATGGTATTACTCAAGAAGTTTTGGACAATCTTATACAGATTTTTAATCTGTCCACATCATTTCTGATAATTGTTACATTCATTGCTTTTGACGTATTCCAAAATCAGTTGCATAATAGGGCAGGTATTGGCTATGGTAGAGGTCCTTTTCCCTATCTCTTCGGATTTTTTGCCCTAGTTTATCCTATCAGCAATATCTTAAATCTTGTTAATGTCAATTACACAGAAAGTGTTGCATTGATCTTTATGCACATGTTTTCATATATTGCTGCCATTCTACAAATCATAGTCTATTTTGATATGCTAAGACGATTCGATAATTTACAACCCTTACCAGATGAAGATGAAGACAGTATTATTGAAATAAAAACTCTGAAACAAATAAGGGCTGAAGAAGAAAAAGCCCTAAATTAACTGATTGCTACTTTGAAAAAAGAGTGAGAAGAGATTATCTTCTCGCTGGTTTTGATCTTTTACTTTCTAGTCTTTTAAGCTTCTTGAGGTATTTGTTTAGTGATTTGAGTGGTACTATTGGTATTCCATCCACTTTTTTCCATCGTTCGTTTAAAGCAGTGACAATTAGAAGTTTAGCATTTGTTGTTTTTAGTAGCAATCTTCTTTCTCTTAATTTCTTTGCAGCAATTGCAAAAATCTCGTATCTTTTGATGAGACTTTCCCGGTCAAAGTACCATCCTCTCCAGAGAGCCAAATCTTTTACTTCAACAATAATATCTGTTTTATTTCTGCGAATGATTAAATCAATCTCAGTTACAGTATCACCTTCACTCAATATTTCGATATTTTGGTCTACAACCACCCAGCCTGCTAATTCAGATATCTCTGAAACAATTAACTCAAGATCATGAGCTTTTTTGCTTCTTGTTGTTTCACCGTATGAATTACAGAATCTTGAGAACAGGAGTAATGAAATTATTGGAATTTGAAGATATTCTTCGTCTTTCTTAGTTATTATTCTGCAGAGGAAATACGGAACATCTTCTTTTCCAAGTTGGAAAGTCATGATTGTTTCATATAGTAATAATCTCATTTCTTCGGTTGGATCCAAGCTTTCTCTTTTTCCCTGTAACTCCTCTATTCGCTTTATTTTTATTTCTTTGAATGGATTCTTCAGATCTTTTAATGCCATTAAAGGACCAAAGTTTTCAAAAAGAATTGATAATGCTTCAATTTCCTCCTCATTTAATTGTCTCATAGAAGCATAAAATTCAGTGATCCTTCGCAGAAATGCTATTTCGCTATGCCAAGATTTCACCATATCAACTAGTTCAGTTATGGTTCTATCAGTCATTTTACGTCGTTGATCTCTCTTTTCTTTTAATTTCGTACTTGTCCCAGTTTTTTGATCTACTCCTATGCTCTTCAATTTTCTTTCTGTTTCATGATACAATTCAGTTTCAATGAAATGAAGCTCATCATGTAATTCATACTCTAATTTAATCATTCCATTAGAGAACATAAAGGCTTGATCTCGAAGTTGAGCCCATTCTATTGCGAGCTCTGTGAGGTGTTTCTTTGCATCATCTGAAAATTCCAATTCTCCAACATCCTCAGCAGATAGAGAATGGACTTGATTAATTAAGAAATTAATAGCTGACAAACTAATGATCTCATTTGTTGATTGTGATTCTTGATTTGTAGAAGTTGATGATATAGATAAATTGCTGAAATCACTTGCAGAGAGGCCATCTTTCGTCATGAGAATTGTAGCCAATCTCATAGCAAGTTTTTCTCTTTCAGGAATAAAAGCATTAAGAACATGTTTATGGTTATAATTCTTCAATACATTTGCAATACATGAATAAGTATGATTTCTTTTCTTTATGAGTTTCTGGTAGATATATTCTTCTTTATCAAATTTTTCTGGTTCTTCTTCTTTATCGGGGTTTTCACCTGGTTCATTTTGTTGTACAACATTCATGGTTTAACATCCTTCAATTATTTCTCCAAGGAAAATGAGTAGACTGTAGTAATTGAAGGAGATATTTGCAATCAGAAGATTACAGATGTTCCAATCTTTGCTCCAGAAATGATTTTAGTCAAATTTTCTGGATTGTGACCACTTGCGAATTGTAATGGAATTTTCGAACGCTTAACTATTTGAATAGCTGTAGGATCGAATAGAGGATAATAACCAGCTTTGATTTGATGTTTTGCCATCATTGTTTCTAACTCAGCAATTGTAATTGTGTCAAGTAATTTTGCTTCTGGATTTTTTCCGGGATCATCTGAATAAACCCCTTCAACATTTGTGAGATTAATCAGTATTTCCGCATTTGTTGTTTCAGCTATCGAAGCTGCAACAGCATTTGTGGACTGACCTGGTTTGAATCCTCCACAAACAATAACCTTCTTGGTTTGTTTGAAAAATTCTTTAAATTCCTCTATGCTGTTTGGGGGAGTGTGATAGGCATTATCGCTTAAAGCGGAGATTAGTAATCGAGCATTTAGTTTTGCAGATTCTATACCAATAATATCACTAGTCTCTTCGGAAGCTCCATACTTTCTTGCTATAGCTATATATTTTCTTGCTAGTTTTCCTCCACCTACTATTATTGTACATTTTTTCTCAGTATCATTTATCACATTTCGAATGGTTTTTGCATATTTTGAAATTAGTTTATCATTAATTTGGTTTTCTTCATCAAATAATATTGATCCACCAATTTTTACTACAAACATATTCGTCTTTTTTCCTTGGAAAGTAATTTCCAATTTAAATTTGTTTTAGTAAAAGATAAGTTTTGCTAGCATGCTGAAAAAGACGTTAGAGAAAAAATTATACTCAAGATTTTACTAGCTAGAATTCATTTTTCTTTTAATTCAGAGATTTTAGTTAAAGCTACTTTTTCTTTCTCAGTATCTTTTGTTTTCTTATAAATTTCTGCTAGTATTTCCCATGCTTCTAAATTATCATCATCTTGTATTACACTTCGATAAAGAAATTTAGTTGCAAGTTTGAGATCCTCATTCTTATAAGCGATTATCCCTAGACCAAATAAGGCTTCAGGATCATATGGGTCAATTTTAATTGCTGCCTTGTAAGTAGATTCAGCTTTTTCTAGCTCATTTAATTTCCTTAATGCATGCCCTTTTCCGCTTAACGCTACTTCTTTTCTTCCGAGTTTCTCTACTTCTACAAAACATTGTAATGCTTTTTCTGATTTTTCTATATTCAATAATGCATATCCTTTTGCTAACCAAGCAATTACAAATTTTACATCATATTTTAACACAGCATCAAAAAGCTCGATTGCTTCTTCATTTTGACCTAAAGAGCTTAAGATAGCACCTTTCGCATATAATGAATCAATATCATCAGGATTAATTTTAATTGCTTTATTAAAACAAACAATTGCATCTTCTAAATCATCGAATTCGAAATAAATCATACCTTTCCCATAGATTACGGTTGTATCATCGGGATATCTAGCTAATATTTTATCATAACAATCTATTGCTTCTTTCTTCTTGCCTTGATACATTAAGGATTGAGCATCAGTTGATAGCTCCATAAGAAAGTTACGTTTTTCTCTATCTTCCATACCCATTCTAATCACTCAAACAAACATTAGGATAGTCTATTATCAATTTTATCTTAATACTGACTTGCCACTAAATAGGCTCTCGTTATTTTGTATAGTTCACTCAGCTGTTTAGTTATTGGATGATTTTTGTTTAACTCAAACAACCGATTTCGTTTCGACCGAGTTTCTAGTATAATTCGCATTTTCACCAATGAATCAATCAGGTCATGAACTCGAGAATGTGATATGCTTAAAATACGGGCAATTTCTGTTAGTTGATACAATCCTGTATTATTTATAATGAAGAACTCAACTATTTTCACTTGAATAGAATCACCCAGAATAGTGGAAAGAACCTGATAATCCATTTTAATGACACCTACTTTTCTTACTGATTCTATTAGGTTACCCGTTTATTAATTATTATTCTGATAACAAAAGAAATTGGTAAAGTCGAAGAAAACACATCAAAATTAGAGGTAAAACAAAAAAAATAAAATAGATGCCCCGAAGGGCTAATTCTTGATGAATTACTTATCTTGCACTGAGAGCAATTCGTTCAATTTCTAGCATTTTACTGATTGCAGAGCTTGAAGTTTTGTTATCAGCGGCATCAATTAATTCACGTGCAAGAATTTCTTCAGCTGTGAGAATATTGTTGAAGGATTTCTTGTAGACACCTTGTACAATATTTGTTAAAGCTATGTCTACTCTTCTCATTGGAGCAACATCTACAGATTGTAGCTGAGCCATACCACCATAGGTGATTCGAGTGACTTCTTCTCGAGGGGCAGCATTCTGAATAGCATCAATGAGAACTTGAATGGGATTCTTACCTGTTTGTAAGTTAATAATTTCAAAAGCAACTCGAACAGATTTAATCATTCTTTCTTTTCTGCCTGTTCCTTTTTTGGTTTTCATCAATTTATTTACTAATCTTTCGACAATAGGCATTTCAGCTTTCTTAAATCTTTGATGAGCGTACCGTCCTCCAGTGTGAGGGGTAACTACTGGTCTTAAGCTGATGTAAGCTTTTATCCCAGGATCAATAACTACTAGATCTTGATAACTCCAATTATTGAATAGCTTTATGTTATCAAAAATTGGGATAACCTCAACTTCTTCCTTTTCTTCTTTTTTAGGAGTTTTTGGTTTGGCAGCTTTTGGAGCTGGTTTAGGAGTTGCAGCTTCTGGTTTTTTATCTTTAGGAGCTGGTTTTGGTTTGGCAGCTTTTGCTGTCTCTTTCTTTGGAGCGGTTTTAGGAGCTACAGCTTTTTTAGGTGCAACAGGTTTTTTAGCTTTAGTTTCTTTTGCAGGAGCAGGTTTGGTTTCTTTCTTCTCTTTTTTAGGTGCGGCTTTCTTCTTTGGATCTTCTTTCTTCTTTGCTTTAGCAGTAGCTGCTTTGGTTGCTTTAGTTGTTTTTGTTGGCTTCTTTGCAGCTTTATCTTCTTTGGCAGCAGTTGTTTTCTTCTTCTTAGAATCTGCTTTTGTTTTCTTTGCGTCCTTTTCTTTTGTTGATTTAGACATATTCATACACCTATCTTACTGGCTTCTCTTTTTTACCATACACTAAACTTGAAAGAGCAACACCATTGACTTTAGAAACACGCCACTTGATGCCTGGAAGGTCACCCTTAGCACCACCTTTTGCACCACCAATACCTTCAATGATAACACGATCGTGTTCAGCAATGTGGGTTAATCCACCGTCAAGTGGGACAAAAGCTCCTATTTGTTTACCATTTTTAATAAGTTGGACACGTACACACTTACGAAGAGCTGAGTTAGGTTGTTTGGATTCGACACCGTATTTTTCTACAACAATTCCTGATGCTTGAGGAGCTGCTGCAAGAGGGTCAGCTTTCCTGTCTAATCCTAACATTTTTCTCTTATAGTAAATGTCTTTCCAGCGGAACTTCTTACGTTTCTTTTTTAATTGTCGTCCCGCATATTCGCCTCTGGGGGCTTTACTACCTGGCATGTTTTTTACACCAATAAATATTTATTATTCTGTTAATTGAGCGCTTCAAGATTATTTAAAAATCTTTGTGAAGACTATGATATAGATTATTAACATTTTTTCGCTGAAAGTTCGAATTAATATCTATTCCTTTCTCATTGATAATTATTTGAATACCTTCGGTGGTCTCCCTTTAATTATTCCTTTTAATAACTCAGAAACATATCTCCACTTGTAAGATAATTTAGACAAATCAGGTGAATTTAACTTGCAAGATGATAATATAGGTCTCTCAAATAAGAAAGCAAGTGATATTCGCAAATGTGCTATTTGTACTGAAATAATTAATGAACAAGATCTAGTATTCATTTCTGATATTGATAATAATGAATTAGCTGTTCATTTTACTTGTTATGTTGAAATACAAGAAAAAATCTGCTCGGAATGTAGTAACCCCTTCAAAAACCAAGAAAGATTACTGTTTTGTGAGGAACATAATGAGTATTTCCACAAATCAAGAGCATGTATACGAAATCATCTTGAAAAACATATGAAATTTAAAGATGCTATATATGATGCTATAAAAAACAGAATAATATATCTTTGAAGCTAAAAAACAGCAGCAACAAAAATAAGCATCTTTTGTTGAATGTTTTTTATTACGCGATTTACCTAAATCAAAGAATTAAAAAGGGTAATTTGGAAGTAATAATTACTATTGACACATGGACACAAAACCTGAGTCAAATACAACGAAAATTATACTTTCGCTAAATACAAAAACATTAAACAAAAAGGAGATACTGAGTAAACTTGGGTAAACGACACTGTTTTACTTATCAAAGAGATAAAGATGAATTCACAATAGTTGAAAAAACAGATATGGTAGAGCAATACTTTTCATATCTTAGTGAAGAACCAACTAAATTAGAAACCTATGCAAGTCAAAGTGGCTCTGATGCGGTTTTGCTTTTTGACGCTGATGAAAACAAATGGACATTAATATATGCTCAAGGATCAGGTATAGTCACACAAAGAACTGCTCGTAGGCGTGCTGATTCTGCCAGTCGATCTGGAATACAACTCTCTTCTGGTGAAAGAGTTGGCGTTAATGCTCCTCTAATTGAAATATCTGATTCCAATATTGGAGATTTGAGTAAAAGCGTTCAAAACAAGTATTTATCTCATACTGATTTACGAGGGATAGAATAATCTGTTTCCCTCATTGTTTGTTTTTTCTTTTTTATTTTGTAACTCTAAGTAATCCTTTTTCTGCTTTTTTCAAGAAGCTTTGAATATGACGTTTTGTTTTTGGTTGTTTTTCTGGAGATGTTTCAATTGCAGCTTGATAATATTTTTTAGCTTCCTTCTTTTCATCTAGTTTTTCGAGTATGACTGCTAAATAGTAATTTATGGCATGATTTTTCTTCGCAAGTTTGTGTGCTTTCAGCATTGCATCCTTTGCATTACCTAATTCTTTGAGCTCTAGATATGTTTTCGCGAGATTATAGAAAGCATCATAATTTTTAGTGTCTAAGCGAGTAGCTAATAGTAAGTGTTCGATTGCTTTTTCGTGTTGTCCATTTAGGGCTAAAGAACAACCAAGATAGAATCGTGCCCAAAAATCTTGAGGATAAATTTCAATTGCTTTCAGACCTTTTTTGATCCCGATTTCACCATCTTCTTCTGTTCCATGGGTTCGAATCTCATGGATTAGTTCATCGAATATTTCATCTTGGGATTGTTTATGACAATAGTCAAATTCCTCATCAAATAAGGTAATTGTTCTTTCAATCAACTTTTTATCCTTTGATTCTAATTCAAGAATTAATCCTTCTTGAGAACTAATTGTAAATTTAATCCAGAAATCAGGAAAACCAAAGGATTCATTTGATATTGAATAAAATGCGGGAATTGTTGAATCTTTTTCGTGGATTTTGTAGTAGGAATGATATTTTACTCCTTGTTCTTTGTAATTAAATAATCTTAATTCGTCTGTATAATCATATAATTTGTTTTGTATGTGAATTTCCTTTGCTTTTTCAGGAACCTCAAAATCATATAATTTCTTGAGAACTTTCTTTACGAATTGAAATGATTCCGTAGAATAAACATTTCTTGCAATCATTGTGTTTATTTCTATTTTCTCTTTCATAGGAAACCCACTATCAATAAATTAGGAAATTTACATTTAAATGTAATTTGCATCCAATATACTATCATATGGCAATTCTATCTAAAAATGTAAGCAAATAAAGAAATGTGTGCTAAACTTTAGCTAGCACTTCTTTCAACGATGATAGGGCTGTTTGAATATCATTTTCTGTATTATACAATTGTGCAGAGAATCTTAACCCACCAAACCTGTTTGTAACAGTTACTTTGTATTTCTCTTCAAGAATTTCTACGATTTTCTTCAAGTCTTTCTTCTCATCTAGACGAACATTGATTAGCGCTCCTCTTCTCTCTGGTTCATGAGGAGTGATAGTAGTTAATCCTTGATCGACAATTCCTTCGATTAGTTGTTGTATTAAACCATGATTATGTTTGGCAACTGTCTCTATACCAACAGAATTAATGAGCTCTAACGCAGCCTTAAGCCCAGCAACACAATAGAATGGTACTGTTCCATTTTCGAATCTTTTAGCTCCTTTGTGATAACTTTTGTTTCTATCCATCCAATTCTGATCCTTGAAATCATAATTACCTGTACCCTGTAATGGAGGTTCTATTGTCTCGAGAGCTCTTGGACTAATATAACACACACCTATACCTAGTGGGGCCATTAGGGTTTTCGCGCCACCAGCTGATACAAAATCTACATCCATTTCTTTTGGATAAACTTCAACTCCTCCACATGCTTGAATAGCATCTAAAGCAACTAAAGCACCATTCTCATGAGCAACTTTAGCTATTTTCTTCGCATCAACCCTTTGTCCATTATTAAATTGAACCAAAGAAAGTGATACAAGCTTAGTTTTCTCATCTATTAAGGAGATGATTTCATCTTCAGAAATCTGTAGTTTTTCATTGATTTTTGCTGCTCGAAATTCAACATTCTTTCGTTTACTAATATACTTCCATGGTAAATAATTAGTTGGAAATTCTAATTCCGAAGTAACAACATTGTCTCCTTTCTCCCAATCTAAACCATGAAGTGGGAAATTCAAACCATGAGCAGTATTAATGATTAGAGATATATCTTCAGGATTACACTTCAATAATTTTGCAGCACCATCATATGTGCCATTATTCACACTTTCGAATAATTCCTGAACATCCTTGCCAATAGTAGGATTATGGAAATAGTCGATAAACTGGTTCATTGCTTCAACTACAGATTTTGCATGAGGAGTAAAAGCTGCACTACTCAACCACACTCTATTCATTAATTGTGGAAATTCCTTTTTACGTAATTCATCCTGCCCATCAAACATAAACATCACATCTAGATTCTTTTTCATAACATCTTTCCGAAAATAAAAAGATTAGGGAGTATCAAATAATTCCAATTGGATTCTTTTGTAATCAGTCAATTTTATGGGGAATAATAGGTTTGAGAATAAAAGTTTAAGATTAGCTTAATATTCCTATAAGTTACTAGTAGTTGTACTAAGTAATCAAACCAAAAAATAATGATAATTGAAGAGAATAGGAGAAAGAGAATGACTAATTATCTTGATGATGTTAAAAAACGCATTCGCTCAATAGAGCTTTTACGCATGCTGAAGAAATATCACTCATATGAAGAGCTCAGTAAGATTATGGGTTACTCGAAAGTTGTTCTTAATCGATATATTAGAGGTCATGTGCTTCCGGCATCTGGTAGAGCTCAAGAGATAATAGATATTGCTAAACAGAATCTAGATGTAGAAAGATTGGTTAAAGATCAATTAGTGTTTTTCAGAGGGTATTTTGATACTACAATGTTACTTGGTAACACTTCTCTTCTCAAACTAGTTGCTCAATACGTTGCCGATAATTTCAAGGATGCAGGAATAACAAAAATCGGGGCAGTCGCTCCTGAAGGATTGCCTATGGCAGTTCATCTCGCAACTGAATTGGGAACTGAAATCGCGATAGCTAAAAGAACTCGTGACCTTGGGGTAAGGGAATTTGTGAAGGTGCATTTTCCACAGGAATCAACAGGAGAGCTGTTGTCACTTAATTTGCCTAAAGGATTACTCACTCTTGATGATAGAGTATTAATAATCGAAGATAGTTGTAGAACTGGTACCATCCTCGAGATGATGGCAGAATTAGTAGAGAAATCAATGG
>JAHLVZ010000071.1 GCA_019058165.1 Candidatus Heimdallarchaeota archaeon | reverse complement strand
GAATCAACGTAGGGTAAGGATTCAAGGTACTTTTTCCCAAACACATAATCCAGAGAATCACCTCCATCCAAATCCAGTATGTTTCCTTCAAAGAATTCTTTCCCAAGACCTGTGGAACCTCGAGGACTGGGACCAAGGACAACAAAACCTAATTGGGAGAAGATTTGAAGGATTGGGAAAAATTGTAAACTTAACTGCCCCCCAGGTCCACCAGGATGAAACAATAAGGCATGAGCTCGAACCCCTTTTTCCAATTTAGGTTTGTAGAGAACGGCGGGAATTTCCAAACCATCAAAAGAAGGATAAGAAATAGCTTGCCCATCAACAAATTGATCTTTGGAGATACCAAGCTCAGGCTGCGAAAGAAGTTCTTCTTTGTCTGTTGATAAATTATACAGCATTAAACTCTCTGGTGTTTTAGGATCAGTTCGGGAGTAAACAACATAATTATCATTTAAACAGAAAGCTCCTTTTCTTACTACCCCACGAACATTTAGAACGTGCTCCTCTCCGGTTTCCACATCATAAACTACGGGGAGTTGTTCAAGTCCATGGAAACGAATGACAAGTAATTTTGAGTTGTTTAGACTGATTTCCATCGGATATTCATCGTATTGCTCATTCCCAAACCAAGCAATTTCCTTCGAGGAAAGATTGAAGACACCTCCTTGATTAGTTTTTTTTGAATTGGTTTCAATCACTAAGTAATTGCCATCTCTTGAAAGATCTCGGAGTGATTCACGAGAATCCGGTGTGAATCGATACAAAAGGTGGTTCTCACTCCCATCTGCACGTACAGTCCAAATATCGGTATTCCTACGGCTATCTGTTTCATTAGCTCTATAATATATCCAATCTTTAGTCGACCAGAAAGCGAACCCTCGAAAAGGATTTTTTTGATCAGTTAATTGAGTGACTTCTTTCGTTACCAAATACATTTTGAACAAATTGCGTTGACCAGAACGCTTGGAAAGAAGGAGGAGGAACTTTCCGTCAGGAGAAACATCTACAGGGTTTTCATTAAATTCATATGAAGAGCTTAACTGCTGAACTTCCTTTGAGTGGAGATTCATTTGAAAAGTTGCGAATTGCTCATTCCCTTCAACATCCTTACTATAATAAATTAAGTTTTCATCAGTAGAGCGAACACATCCAGGATAAGCAAGCTCTCCAGAAGTTATTTGTCGTATCTCTTTTGTCTGCGGGTATAGTGTATAGAGTTCAAATTTCCCAGTAGCATTCCAGAAGAAGTCAATTGTAGGATTGGCTTTGCTTCTGCATAATGATAAGGGGGACTTCAGATAACTTAACGATCAAGTCCTCATAATTCATGAGAAACAATAGGTAAATCTTCATTTAATTCTTACTCAGAAAAAAGCAAAAAAAATTCGAAAGAGAGGGAAGTTACCGAAATGGAAGAACAAGAAAAACAGTCAGTCGAAAAGTCACTTAAAAAAAGAAAGAAAAAAAGCGAAAAAGAGACTTAGGGACAAAAAGAAAAAAAGAAGAAAACCAAAGAAAAAACAGTCAAAAAGTCCCTAAGAAAGAAGCAAGTAAAAGAAAAACAACCTTAAGAAACAGCAAACCTCTCATGGACCCATGGTGAATTTGTTAATAGATGATTTACCTGAATATGTTGAAATTGTTAGGGGAAATCCTAGACCAACAAGTATGGTTAATGGTGTTGAAGGGTGCGATGCAGCAATTTTCTTAGGATATCATGCGAAATTTGGTACAGCGAGATCAACATTTGATCATACCTACAGTGGAGGTAGTATTCATAATTTGGAAATTAATGGCATTCCAGTTAGTGAATTCTTATTAAACGGTTATACTGCGGGAGACTACAATGTCCCTGTAATAATGGTTGCAGGAGATGCTCAGCTAATAGAAGACGATATTAAGAAATATGCCCCGTGGATTGAAACAGTAACATTGAAACATTCTCTTAGCAGACTTGCAGCGCGAAGTAAAAGCATGATCACTATAGAGAAGGAGCTAAGAAAAGCAGTTCAAATTGCTGCTAAAAAATTCAAGGATAAGAAAATGAAACCACTAATTGCTGAAAAAGAAATTAAAGTAGGCATCACTTTTCGAACAAGCTTAATGGCAGATACAGCAGAATTACTCCCAATAGTTAAGCGAATAGACGGGTTAAAAATAGAATACACAGCTAAAGATATGATTGATGCATACAATATTTTCCAATTATTAGTAGCTGCAGCAAGCGGAACTAATGCAATGATGCAATGGTTACAGTAAAGCTTCTTTAACGAAAGGTTCAACAATAATCAAATTATAGTGTATATTAGCTAATTTCTAGGTGGGAATGAACTTGGCAGAACCTAAATGTCCTGAATGCGAAAAAAATGAATTTGAATATCGGTATATATTTCCAGAAGGAAAAACCAAAGAGTGGAAGGAAAGACAAATACAGCATCGTGCTGATGGCAGAAATGAACAATGGATCGCAGATGTTAAGAAGCAATTTAATGAACAAAATCCATGTGCTGTTGTTTTCTGCACAAATTGTGGACACGTTATCGGTGTAGCAAAGTAGATTGTTGTTTTCGGAAATTTCTTCAAATCACCTTCGTTAATTTTTCACTTAGATTCCATAATTCTTTTTGTAGTTTTTTATCTTGGGCAATTTCGGTTGTTTCCTTCATATCCATTTTCATGAAATATTTCCCAGAAACCCCTTCCATTTCTTGAGAAGTTGCGAAATAGATAGCGATTTTTGCTGCGTCACTTGGTGAAGCAGCTTTTCTAGACCTTAATTTTGTTATTAATCTCATGCTTCTAAGTGATTGACCAAGATTTGTTAGTGTGAAACCAGGTGTAAAAGTATTAACAGTTACATTTGAATTTTTTAATCGAGTGGCTAAATCTAAAGTAAACATGACATTATATAACTTCGTTTCCGAGTATGCTTTAAACCAACTATACTTTCTCTTATCAAAATTATAATCATCTAATCGAATTTTCTTGACAGCAGCATAAGATCCAGAACAGACATTAATGATTCGAGCTGGTGAACTAACCTTAATTACATCCAAGTAAGAGACTTGTTAAAAGAAAGTAACCTAAATGATTAATTGCAAAGGCACTCTCAATCCCATCTTCAGTTAATATCTTCTTAGATGGCATAGAGCCATGATTGTTAACTAGAATATCTAAACGATTATGTTTCTCTCTGAATTTTTTCACGAAATCACGAATCGATTTTTGAGAGGCAAAATCACAAATCATTAGGTCGAGTGAATCTTTTCCTGTTTCTTCCTTAATTTCTTCTAAAGCTAATCGTCCTTTTTTTTCATTTCTTACAACCATTATTACATGCGCATCAAGCTCTGCAAGTTGTTTAGCGGTTTCTTTTCCTACACCTGAATTTGCACCTGTTACAATGCAGATTTTACCTTTCATAGTCAATTATTCCTAAAAGCGAGTACTAAAGCAAGTATTATGTCTTTTTTTCTGAAACCAAACAAATATAAAATATTGGTATAAATTGATTCTAACAGTGTAGAAGTGAGAATCTTGAACGAAATAGAATGTACTTGCCCAAAAGTTGAGTGTGAAAGACACGGAAATTGTGAAGAATGTGAGGAAAACCACACATCAAAAGGAGCATTGCCTTTCTGTAAGAGAGAAGAAGGTGAAAAAAATTAAGGTTCTAGTTGTTCGACCCACTCTAGGAGAATGGTTGGAAAAGCAGAAGGATTCATTGCCTGAAAATATTGAATTGATAGTTCCCAAAGAAGGAACCGATGAGGAAATTGAAGAGCTCATTCAGGATGTTGAGATTGTAGTTTGTACTCGATTATCTGCAGAAGCAGCAAGAAAAGGTAAAAAATTGAAGCTCATTCAGAAGACAGGTGCAGGTGTTGATGCTATACCTTTTGAAGCAATAAGAGAAGAAATCATAGTCGCAAATACTTCTGGAGCTAATCCTGTTCCATTAGCTGAAGGAACTATTGCATTAATGATTTCATTAGCAAAGAAAATACCTCAAAAAAATAGCTCATTCCCGGATAGAGTTGTTCTTAGAGGAACAGAACTTCGAGGAAAAAAAGTTGGAATTATTGGATTGGGAAGTATCGGATTAGAAATTGCCAAACGCTTACAAGCATTTGAAATGAAGATTCTTGGCATTAAAAGAAAACCAACAGAGAAGCTAAAAGAAGAACTAGACCTTGAATTCTTGGGTGGACCAGATGACTTGGATTATGTTATGAAAGAAAGTGATTTTGTAATAGTTATTGTACCACTCACTCCAGCCACTCGAGGTATGATTGGAGAACACGAATTAAAATTAATGAAACCAACAGCTTATCTGGTGAATGTTGCAAGAGCAGCTATAATACAAGAAGAACCATTGTATCGAGCAGTGAAAGAAGAGTGGATTGCTGGTGCAGCTCTTGATGTTTGGTGGATTCCTCATTGGTGGGATCCTAAATGGGGACCGGAATTAGATAAACCTTCTAGATATCCAATTTGGGAATTGCCAAATGTAATTGCTACTCCTCATAATGCAGGATTTGTTGAACGAACCGCTCATTCAGACAGAGCTATACAAATCATAGCAGAGAATATTCAACGCATAGCACAAGGGAAAACACCAATTAATCTTGTGGATAAAAAGCATCAGTACTAGTTATCGATGCTTTTCAGCCTTCTTTCTTTAGTCGAAGAAACAAGAAATGAGGATTTGAAAGAAGAGTCTCGTAAGAACGGGCGTCAACCTCTTTTGCTTCGGGTATCGGAAACGGTTCAAGTAAAATATCCACAAAGAAACCATTTTTTCTGAAGATTGCAAACATATTTGCTAGTGTTCTGTGGTAGAAATTTACGGGATATGATTTCCCATCAATTGTCCAGGAGTCTTCATAAAGCTCTTTCTTAAAATAATTAGTTTTATTAAACCATTTCCAGTCAGCATGAGGATGATGAACGGAAATAATAATTGAGCCATCCTTTTTTAGTATTCGATTAAATTCGCTGAATACAGGTAACCAATTACTTATGTAATGAAGAACAAGAGAAGCAATAATCAAGTCAGTAGAGTTTGTTTCAAGGAAAACCAAAGGTTTAGAAATATCTGCTATGAGAACTTTCGCTTTTGATCCTAATTTTTTCTTAGTGTATTTAACCATTTGTTCACTGATATCACAGGCAGTAACAGAAGCTCCTTCTTTTGCCAACCATTCAGTTATAGAGCCGCCTCCACAACCTACCTCGAAAACCTCTTTACCTTTTACCTCTCCAGCCAATGAAATAATCGCTGGATTATTGTAGTAAACATTGTGGAGATTTTGTTTACTCTTTCTAATATAACCCATTCCCATATCATCATAGTGTTTTGATGGATTTGCGTTCATAAATTATCATTGCTTTTATTTCTAAAAAGTGCTTCTAATAAATATAGTGAAAAAAATACCCTCTTGTCAATATGAATGATATTTCTAGTTACTAATGATTTAATCCGTCAATCAGCCTATTTACTTCTGAGTAATTATGGATTGACCAAGTCTTATTGCTTCATCCTTAAAATCATCTAGTTTATCTAAATCTCCAATTTCTAAAACACCACTAGCAATTAGCTTACCTTTGAAAATCATTCTGCCATGTCTAACGATTCTCATTATGATATTTAACATGCAACTCAAGGTTTTATCTTGTTCAGGTCCCATAAGAATGGCAAATACAATTCCAGTATTTTCAAAAATGCCTTTTACATAAAGTATTTCTCTGTCAAGTATTAATTTCATAAGAGATGATATGAACCAATAACTAACAGGTGTTCCTAAAACAATATTTCTTGCTTTTTGACCTGCTTTTATTATAATTTCAATATCATCATTTAAGTTACATTGACCAGTTTTGGTGCATTTAAGGCAGCAAGTACATGGTTTGAGTATTAAATTACTTAAACGAATGTGTTCAACGTCACCCCCTTGACTAACTACTCCCTTCTCAATATATGATAATAATATTGCTGTATTTCGTCAGTTCTATGACTACCATTTATCATTAATACTTCGACCATTTCATCCCTCCAATATAATACCGTTTATTGATATGTAAGGTTTCTTGAAGTTGGTAATACAAAGAAAGGAAAAATAGAAAAAAAAAAGACAAAATTGGAAACAAGAAGAAGTTATAAAATAGCAGATAAAATAGAGGAGATAATAAGACCTTAAATGAAAATTTATCTTTGAAAAGAATAATTATTCCTTTTCATCATGTGATTTTTCTTCTTTCTTTTTCTTGAACAATTTTTCTTTTATTTCATCACTTGTCTTAACTAAGCCAGTATAAATTTCATCAGCTTTTTCATCTAAGGATTTTTTCAAATCTCTTGTTGAATGCTTAAAGCCTTCCTTTACTCGAGTGGTCGCTTTAGTTTCAGGTTTCGGAATCACAGCTTCTATAAGATTAAGTGGTGGGGTGTGAACATCACAAGGATGAGGATGAGCATCAGGATTTGCTGAAAAACCGTCATTTTTTAGCCATTCTTTGGCTTTCGCATAAGATTCGTCAATCAAGAATTTTGATTTAGAGAAATCATGTGGTCCAACATCAATACAATCAGGCGGTGGAATTATTACTAGTTCTACTTTATCCTTATAGAGTTGGATATCAGTGGATAATTGTCGATTTAGTAGATAGATGAAACTGCGTATAAGCACTTCTGCAACAGTTTTTGGTTCTTGATCTGAAGAAGGAACACCAATTGGGAAAATTACAACACGTTCCGCTCCTAATCGAACAGCAGTAGAAATGGGAGCATTATTTACAATACCACCATCGACAATTGAGTAATCATGCATACGTTGAGGAGGAAACGCACCCGGAATTGCCACACTAGACATCAAAGCTTCTAGAGCTAATCCTTTGTTGAAAACAACCTCCTGTCCGCATTTAATGTCAGTTCCAATAATATACAAAGGTAATTTTGTTTCCTCGAGACGAGTGAAGGGTAGATTTTCAATAATAACTTTACGTAAATTCTTTGGGGATATAAGGTTCAAACCATAAGTAGTAATGTTAAAAACAGGGGTAAATGGTGAAGGTGGGAAAACATTCCACACTTTGATATTAAGCCAAACATCTTCAATAGATTTCACCCCTGCTAAAGTGGGGTTAAAAGCATACATAGCACCATTCAAACTACCTACTGAAGTGCCCAAAACCATATCAGCTTGAACACCATATTCAACAATAGCTTTTAAGGCGCCAGCTTCAACTGCTCCCAGGCTCGCTCCACCTGAAAACACAAAAGCAGTCTTTGGATTACTAATACCTTCCTTCATAAAAATCAATTCGGGATGTTCATTTAATAAGATTCTTTGATTATTTCAAGATATGGCAGATGAAATTGAAGCAATTAAATAACAATCACTAAACGTTTTCACAATTTGGTTAATCGGAAAATACTTCACTAATTTCTGAAATCCATTCAGCAGATTGGTGTTTAAAGTACGTCTCATAAAGTTCCGAGTATAAACCGCTGTTTTTCATTAAAAGATCATGATCGCCTTCTTCAACAAGTTCACCTTTATCCAGAACAAGTATCCTATCGGAGTTCCGAATAGTTGTTAAACGATGAGCAATAACAATAGAAGTTCTATTTGCCAAGAGTTGATCAAGAGCTTCTTGAATTTTCGATTCAGTGTATGCATCTACCGCTGCGGTGGCTTCATCTAGAATCAGTATTTTTGGATTAGTTAACAAAGTTCGAGCAAACGAAATCATCTGTCTTTGACCCGCTGAAAGACCTTTCCCACGTTCACCAAGTTCAGTTTCTAAACCATCTGGCAAAGCATCAATGAATTCTTGAGCAGCTACAATATCAAGCACTTCATTAACTTCTTCAAGGGTAGCATCTGGTCTACCAAATTTAATGTTATCAAGAACTGTTCCACTAAAAAGAAAAACATCTTGACTAACTAAACCAATTTGGGAACGAAGATGCTGAATATCATAATCACGAATATCGACACCATCGATTTTGAGGGACCCGTCTTTAATATCATAAAAACGCATCAATAGAGAAGCAATAGTGGTTTTCCCGGCTCCGGTATGTCCAACGATTGCTATTGATTCCCCTGGTTTTATATCGACATTAATATTCTTTAAAACATGTTCATTGGGAACGTATTCGTGATTCACACTATCAAAGGTGATACTTCCTGTAATATCTTTTATTACTGGGTTTTCTGGATTTTTGACTATTTTTTCTGCATCAATAATACTGAATATCCTCTCCATCGCAGCAAAACCACTTTGTATTGTTGATATTTGTGAAGCTACTCGAGCAAGGGGATAAAGAAATCTATTCAATAGCAGAATGAAGAAAATAATTGTTGAAGTAGAAGCAAAACTTTCGAATACTAACCAACTTCCAAAGAGGTTTATACCAAATACTCCAAGAACACTTATTCCATCCATCACTGGCCATATTCCTGAGAGTGCGAATGCTCGTTTCCTTGCATATTGAAATGTTGTATCATTAATTACTTCAAATTCTTCTTTGGATTTCTCTTCTCTACCAAATGCTTTGGCAATTGATATTCCAGAGACACTTTCTTGAAATGAGGAGTTTACTAATCCTATCGCTGCTCTCCATTTCCCGCTTGTTCTTCTGGTAAATCTTCTGAACATTAATGCGGCAAAAAACACGACAGGACCCATACCTAATGCTACTAAAGCTAATTGCCAATTAACTGAAAACATGATCCCTAATACTGCAAAAACAATTACAAAATTCGAAACAAATTGCCCCACAATACTGATCATATTATTCAATTCTTGTGAGTCATTTGTTATTCGAGACATTATTTCGCCTGTAGCTTGCACATCAAAGAACCCTAGATCATGTTCTTGTAAGCTTTTGTAAGTCTCTATCTGGATTCTCTTAATCATCTTTTGAGTAACAATTGTTACAAGAATTCCTTGAGCAACCTGAAGAACCCACAAAAGTAAAGATAAACCAACGTAAGCAATTGCATAAGGGGCAACAGAAAGCCAGTCTCCACCTAATTCTAAAATATTGAATGCTCTTTCAACCATTAAAGGAGGAACTATGCTTACACCAGCAGTTGCTAAAATTGTGAGAATTATAATTGTTAATTGCCATTTGTAAGCAGTTAAATATTTCCAGAACCGACCAATTAATTCCCTGTCGGAGTATTTTATGCTATAATCATCACTGAGACTTTTCATTTTTGCCATTTTAGTTTCCCTCCATTTTTTTCATCGGCGGCAATTTTGAAAATCTCTCAAATAAGCGTCTATAATCTAAATTCCTTTGAATTAAGCCAGAGTGTGTTCCGGAATCCATGAGAATTCCATTTCTCAAAACAATAATCAGGTCAGCATTTTTGATAGTTGCTAACCTATGTGTGATAATAAAGGTGGTTCTATTTTTCAAAACATTAGCGATTGCGGTTTGAATTTTCCTTTCTGTTTCAGCATCAATTGCACTACTGGCATCATCCAAAACCAAAATCGTTGGATCAACTAATAACGCCCTAGCAATAGCTATTCTTTGTTTTTGACCTCCTGACAAAGTGACCCCACGCTCTCCTACTACTGTATCGTAACCCTCTTCAAACGATAAAATGAAATCATGTGCTTGAGCTAATTTTGCAGCAGTCTCTATTTCTTCATGACTAGCAATAGGTTTGCCATAAGCTATGTTTTCACGAATGGTTTTACTAAATAGAAAAATTTCTTGTTCAATTACACCTATATTATCCCTAAGATTAGCCAAATCCATTTCTCGAATATCTATTCCATCAACGTAAATAGCTCCTTCTGTTGGGTCATATAATCTCATTAATAACTTCATTAGTGTTGATTTGCCAGATCCAGGATTTCCAATTATTGCTACATTCGCACCACCAGGTACTACAAAATCTATGCCTTTCAGTGCTTTTCTTCCACTGCTTACTCCATTATAAGAGAAGGAAACATTTTCAAAATTAATCGATCCTTTCTGTTCTTTCCATGTAATAGGTTCAGAGGGATTTGGAACATATTCTTCTCTTTCTTTCATTTCATAAATTCTCTCTGCTGCTGCCATACCTATCTGAAATTGAGTTATTGTCCAGCCAAATTGCCATGTTGGCATATTCAAAGTCATCATTAGCATTACAAAAGTAACTAAATCGCCAAGAGACAAGTTTCCTTGGGATACTTCATATCCACCCCACAAGAAGCTAATTGCTATCAGAAAAATTGTAATTAAAATAGCATAATAACTGGCTCCAATTATTCCTCGGCGGGTGTTTATTTTTCTTAGTTTCTCTGTTTCATTATCGAATTGACTAATTTCAGTTTCTTCTTTTACAAAAGCTCTTACGACTCGTATTCCAGTGATACTTTCTTGCAAGCGAGCATTTAATATACTATTTTGTTCCATCTGTGCTTTTGAAATAGGTCTTAATCGTCTATTGAATTCCCATATAGTAAGAATGTAAAAAGGAAGAGCACCTGCTACAAGGAGTGTTAATTTGGGACTGATCCATATCATTAGCGAAACTGAAAAAATTAATGTAAAAGAAGCTTCAAAAAAGAATTTCAATCCTGGGGCGATAAAGATGTTCATTTGCCGAGTATCATAAGTGGCTCTTGTCATCACATCGCCTATTTTAACACGGTCATGGAACTCTTGGCTCTTTTCCAACATATCATCATAAAATTCTTCTGTGACATTTTTGGTCACTTTATGGGCTATCACATCATTAGTATAGCTCTGAATGTAATCACCTAAAGTTCTGACAACACCAGCTATAGCAATATAAAGTGATATCAAAATAATAACATTGAATGATCTATCAGGTTTGGCTAATTCATCGAATACATTACCAATTAATAATGGTGTAAATGAAACTGTACCAATGAATAACATTAGAAATATAACCATTCGTAGAAATAACCATTTTTCTCTAAGAATGTGCTTAGCAAACCATTTCTTGTAGCCCATTTTTTATTACCTATTATTAATTATTATTTTCTAATTTTAAATTGCATTAATTTTAATATGTAATGCAAGTCCTTTCTATTTCTTTTGAACGTTCAAATTGTATTGAAATATTGTGCATGCTTTTTTATATTTTGCGTTTAAAATGATTCTATGAAAGTAATACCGTAAAATTCAAGCGACAAATTTCAGTTCGTTTAATCATTAAGATAACATGCAATAAAAGCTTAAATAGCACACAGATTTTCATCCTCTAAGCTGTTAATAGGAGATTGTCAATGATCAAGAATTACTTTGTATTCTCACATTTTACAATAGTTCATTTTAGGGTAAGTCTCCTTGTGTACAGTTAAATGGATGTATCTAACTATGACTGAAGAAATTCAAAGACAACTCCCAAAAAGACCATTTATTCGTGGAAAATTAAATCCACGCAAACAATGGGTACCAATCTGGGTGTGTCTATTACTAACTATATTAATTGCAATACCTATGTCACTTATACTGGCATTAATCTTCACGGGTACTACAGAATTAGCTCTTAATTTTGCTATGAACCTAGCAGTTTCTGCTCCAATTGCTTTTGTATCAGCATATGTTTTCTATACTTACTTGATTGGACCCTTTGCAGAATGGGCAGTCAAATATGACTTTCAACATGAAATGCGTACAAAAACTCTCGGACAAATGTTGAAAGATGGAAGATTCTGGTTATATGGATTACTTGTTGACGTTTTGATCTGTATTTTTATAGCCCTACCAGTTGCTTTCGTAAAGGTAGCGTGGATAGGCATGCATTTTCAAGGACCTTGGGGCATAGAATGGATGAAAGCTTTTGGTTTAGCATATGCACTTGCCGTTGGTCTAGCACTAATTGGAATCATCATTACTATACAGATACTTAAGTGGTGGTTATGGAAGCCACCTCTGCCTGATACTGCTGCGAATTAGATAAAACCCCAAGCAAAAAATATCAAATTTTTTGCTTTCACCCTTTTTTTAAATTAAATATTAATAAGATGAATTTAGATTAGAGAAGAAAAACTGGTGGCTGTGGCGGAATTTAAATCCACGACCAACTTTAGAAACACGTAAGAAATATTACTATCTTTTTGATTAGTAATTGATCACAGAAAAGGAAGAAATCATTTACTAAAATTATAATCTCTTTTAATCCAACTTTTAGCAAATCGGGTAAGCACATTAGAGTGAACTGTTTCATAATTAATGATTCCGATCACTTGTTTGGAACCTTCCTTTTCAATAATTGGTAGACGATTGACCTTATTTTTACGCATGACTTGTTCCGCATCAGATAGAGTAGCAGTTCTATCAATCATAATTACAGGTTTGACCATACAATCCTTGGCTAACAACTCTGGAGAAAACAAACCGCCTTCTTTAAGAATTAATCTTTGGATATCTCTATCAGAGATAATTCCAATAGTATCATCATTGGTCCGAGTCACAAGTACACAACCCTTCTTTGTTTGCAAGAGTCGTTTAATTACAGTAAGAATATTATCATTTTCATTTACAAAAATGGGATTGTCCATTATTGAATCTACAATTATTCGGTCAATTGGAATAAGCTTCACCCTCATAAGATAATGAATAAATTAATTAGACAAGTATTTAAAAAGTTAGTTATTTAGTAGTCTTTTCAAGAAAACATTGTTCAGCTAAAACTTTTTTTCAAGAAATATAAAAGAAGAAATGGTGGCTAGGGAGAATTTGAATCCGCGACCACAATTGAAGCACAAATATAGAGCTAGTGATTCATTTTTAGTTTTCTATAAACAATAATTAGAACCATTGTACCGAATACTATTGTACCTAAACTTAAGAGAAAAATACCTATTTTAATAGTTGTTGTATCTGTTATAGTTTCAGTTATTGTTACTGGGAGATCTCCACAAATTATAAATGTCCCATTAATTGCACTATAAGTTCCTTCTGTTTCCAAGACATAATAGGGATTACCGTGAGATTGAAGAAGGATGAAAGAAATTGGTCTTTCCAAATTTGCAGACCAAATATGAGTTAACTCAGTTAGATTGTTTTTCACAATTGTACAATTAGCAACTCCTTGTTTTCTAGAAATCAAATATTTAAGAGTTGCATTTGAACTTATAGAACCATAATCTGTTGTATAATTATTTAAGGCGCCATTTGGTCTTGCACCTACAGTATATCGCCCACCAGTACCTGCCCATGCATCAACAACACCACAATAGCAAACCGTTTTTGGGCCATCAATAATTTCATCGATATAATTTCCAGCTTCATCGTAATAACTGCCTAGTTTTAAGTAAAAATCATTCATCATTGAACCAGTGTAGTTATAATCAACCTGAATACTCATGTTGAAATCCAAACAATAGCCATAGGAATCTAGATCAAAGAGATAGCTTTCTGTTTGCTTACTATCCAAAGAGGTATTTTGTGAAATCTGAAAAGTTATATTCGAATCAGTTTTTATGCTATTAACATAATCGCTACTCTCAGCGATTACAAAATCATTGAATTCTAATATTTCAATTTGTGTCGGATAAGAATGAGAAATATAATCTCCAATTGCATTAAACCCAAATAAGAGACCTGTTAAAATAACACAAATAATTCCTAATGAGGAAACCCCAAAAACAAAATGCTTATTCAAATTATCACCAACCCTTTCATTTCAAGGATTTAAGAATTCAAACCCTTTTCTCATTAAAACTAATAGTAATAAAGATTAAAAAATTTTTTGATAAAAAGAAAAGAAAACTGGTGGCCGGGGCGGAATTCGAATCCGCGACCACTTAAAACAACTTTCACTTCATCAACCAATCTTTATCAAATTCGCCAATATAACAGAGACAAACTGA
>JAHLVZ010000070.1 GCA_019058165.1 Candidatus Heimdallarchaeota archaeon | reverse complement strand
ATTATCTACTATAATAGTCATGAAATCTTGACCACTATTACCAGCATCATCATAACTGGTTACCAAAATATGCTTGACTCCTTCACCACCTAAATCAATTAATGCTAGTTGTAAATCACCAGAATATTCCTGTGCGCTGTTTACTGTTACTTCGGTATAGTCTATACCTGATCCACCATAATTATCACTGCTAGCCCATTGTAAATTGAGAGTTGTTTGATCCGTGTAATTAAGATTTACAGGGGAGGTTATAGAAACAGTTGGAGCAATAGTATCTTTTGTTATTGTAATTCTATGTGATCCTTCATTTCCAGCGAGATCGTAAGCTTTCACTTCGAGATTATAATTATCATCCATTTCAAGAGAGATATCTTGGAAACTAGATGTTGTAGTTTTATTTAAGATTTCATCTTTATAAACAGCAAAATAATCAATACCACTTCTTTCATCAGAAGCAGACCATTGAAGTGAAACAATAGGTCCATTAATTGCCGAACCATCTAATGGAGATGTTATAGTAATTGAAGGCGCTACTGTATCCCTAATAACATAGATTGTCTCTTTCCCAGTGTTTAAATCTTCGTCAACGCCAAGAATAGTAATATTCCAAGTTCCATCACTAGGTAAGCTAAGTTGATAACCTGTAGTTGGTAGTGTTGGAGATATATCACCACCATCTCTAGTACCATTTCTATAGATTTCAAAATGATCAAAATTTGTGTCGTAATCACTATAATTGAATACAAGATTAACAAAAGAACCGCTTGTAATATGATTATTCGATGGAGAAATAATAATTACTTCAGGGGCATCAAGTGAAACTATAAATGATATTATGTGTGAATCATTTTTCCCTGTGACATCAAACCCATTTACTCGTATAGTATTTAATCCTATTCCAAAGAGAATAGTCATTCCAGTTTGACCACCACCTGCTCTAGCAATGAATGAACTGTTAACATACACATCAAAATGATGCATTGCAAAATCCTCAACAGCATTCCATGTTATCAAAACTGAGGTATCAGTTTTTGTAGAACCTTGAGTTGGCGAAGTTATTGTAACAACAGGTGCTACAGAGCTCCCAAGGGCAATAATTTGTCCAAAATAATCTCCAATAAGAGCTTCGTTCTCACTATCCTCGTCATAATCAAAAATTATCATTGCTTCTCTTTTACCTGGTGAAGCACCAATATCACTTCTCCATTCCTCAGTATATGATAAAGTATCACTACCACTATCGGTTACATTCAAGACCAACAATGTCCCATTATTAAATCCAACAAGAAGCTCATTCTTGCCGTCATTATCAATATCTCCAATTGTTGTTCCCCCACCCATCATAGGTTGACTGGAATTATCATTAATACCGATTTGAAGTGGCGGAGATGGATTAGTAAAGGTGTTTCTCCCAAAAACCTTCAGAAAGTATTTTCCAACAATTACTATTTCGTCAACTAAATCATTATCAATATCAGCAACAAGAATTGAATGACCAAAAGCATCTACTGTTGTATTAGAAGAAGCAGCAGGTAAGTCATCTTCTCCTGCGGGATTATCTTGAAATCCAAAAACAAATTCCTCAATGATTTGTAAGGCTGTAGGGGATAAAGAATCATTTGCTGAAAATTGAGCTAAATAAAGCGTTTCATGATCTGCATCTGCATCACCAATATCTGCAACTTCAATTGCGTGAATTCTAGAAACACTATTACCTAAAACATTTACAGGAGTATGAGTATATTCTAAATCGAATTTATCATTTCCTGTATTGTTGTATCTCAAAAAGTGAATGTCTCCGTTGTCATCTCCTACTGCAATTTCAGGTATTAAATCTGAATCAGGATCACCAATGGATAAATAACCCATTAATTTTCTGCCTGGAAAATCAGTATTAAGATTATAGGTTTGATCATCAAAACTATCAAAATTTTTAGCTGTTGAATTCCAATCAAAAAATCGCAAGATTCTCGCATCTTCACTGCAAATATAGATTTCATCTTCACCATTCTGATCAAAATCGAAGGTAGCGATTCCTTTTGGAATAATCATATTTGTATAATTAATAGGTGACCAAGAAGACCAGATTCTAGTTAGTTCACCACTCACATAATCATAAATCGCCAACAAATTTTTCTCTCCAGAAACAGTTCTATTTGAACCAACAATCAATTCTTGGTCTAAATCACCATCGATATCTCCTAAAGCAAGGTATGTCCCATTATTTGCTCCAACAGCATCTGTTTTGATGTTGAGATTATCCTCAAACACATACTCTGCATAAATACTAGACAAACTAGTGTCTTTTCCAAGATACAAGTCACCCCATCCGCTGGGTGTATCATATACATCACTTGTAGGAGTGTTAAATTCTGGCCATAAAATTCTATCATCACTTGTTAAATCCTCAAAACTTGCAACTGCGAATCCTGTTATATTTCCAGGTGTAATATCTAATATTGATAATGGTATTCTAATTTCATATTGACGATGATTAATGCTTTCAAAATATGAACTTGTGAAATTATGATCAATTAATATATTATATGTGGGAAGAGCTATACCAGGAGTTCCACTTTCTAGCTCTAACCAAGGATCTGGAAGATCTTGATATTGATTATAAGTGACATATTGTAAACCAAAATTATCATCATAGAAGAAGATTGATCTATCTTCTATGCTTAAGATACCATTATGATCTCTATCTAAATATATAGAACAACCCCAAAAACTATCTGGATCTGCTACTTGATGATCTGTAATATCCAAACCAATGTAGAGATTTGTATTGTCATTTTGTAGTAATAATTTCGAATTAGGTAACTGAGCTTCATCAAACATACTGTAGACTGCTGCAGAGGACCATTCTACAGATAAATCGACCGGACTAAAACCTATTGTTCCATCAATTAAAGGAGCAGTATCATTCCAAAGAGAGAATATTTCTTTTGGTGATGCTATAGCTGAATGAGCATTTCCGAAATTTGTTGGTGAGTTTTGAAATATAATTGGTAATAAAAGAAATGAACTAACAAAAACAATTGCTAAGGCTCTTTTCAAAGAAAACCTTCTAAGACTGAGTATATTTTGGGGCATTTAATAGTCTCCTCTTGAGATTAACTAATACTGATTTATAACCTTCGCGAAAGTAACATATTTTCATAATCTTTGAGTTTAATGTTATTATTGTATGCTTTTCACAAGAAAAAATAATATACTTTCGGTATACGCAAAATTGATAAAGAATAGTTGAAATCGAATTGAATTGACGAAAATGGCAAGAGATTTCAGTCGAATAGTTGTGTATGGTTCCACAAGTGCTGGTAAAACTACTGTCACCAAAGAACTTGGTCGAATTCTAAATTCCGATGTTATTATACTTGATGACGTTTTTTGGGGTCCAAACTGGGAAATGCCAACTACCGAATCATTTCAAAAAAGAGTAAAAGAAATAATTTCTGGCAAAGAAAAATGGGTTGTCGATGGTAATTATTCTAAAGTGCGACCCCTAATCTTATCTAATGCTACTTTTGCTGTTTTTCTCGACCTACCCTTATATCTTATTTTATGGCGGGTATTTTCTCGAACAATCTCTCGCAATACTATTATTAATATTCACGAACCAACGCCACTACCAAAAAGGATAGAAGAAAGTGGGAATGGGGAGCATTTGCTCTTTTCTATATATCAGCTCTCTTCTTATGCAATAAGAAATATAATCAAAAAGAAAATACCGGGGATAATTGAAGAAGTAAAAAAGGAGTTAGGTGAGAATAATTACATTGTCTTAAGAAAACAAAAAGACGTAGATAAATTCCTAAATATAATAAGAAAAATAGAAGGTCAAGGAACTACTTGACCAAATCATTCAGCTAGTTTTTCTTTTATTTTCTCAACTAGTTTTGCACTTTCTTCAGAGCCATCTGTAATGAATTCAATTTCGTCTGGAGAAGAGATTCCAAGATTTAATTCTACTGCTCTTGCTATTTGTTCTTGTTTGAAAATTGGTCCTTTACTAACTTCTTCAGTTGTTCCTAAAATGCGGAGTAAAGCAACACCAACAGCATCGATTGCGATTTTATCTGTCCCAGCAACGAAAACATTGGCTTCTTTCAGTGTTCCTTTCATTGGTCCACCATCTACAAAGGTTACAATTCCATCCATTATAATGAGATCCCAATGATAGACTGCATTCATATCAGCAATCATTTTTCTCTGATTTTCATCAGTACCATGTAATTCTTTCATAAGATTACCTAATTCCTCTCTTCGAGGAACAAATCCAGTAGCATTTTTTAATGATAAGGTGAAATGACCACCGTACATATGAGTTTTAAGACAACAGGTTTCTACAACACATTCTGCTTCATGATATAATTTTGAGAATAAAAATCCGTCTTTCCATTGACTACCTTCTACCTTCACTTGCACATAATCTTCTTTTGGAGCTACAGATAAATCTACAACTTTGAAATCCAATTCTTTGGCTAATTCATAAACTCCTTTCTCTTGGAAAACTTCTTCTGTTACAGCAGGTCCACTTCGTTCAGCCAGAGTAATAGATTTCGCACCCATTTCTTTGATTTTAATTATCATCTGTTTTATTGTTTCCATAGAAGATGAAGCAGGAGGTGCATCTGCAGTATTAAAATTTGGTTTAAAGATTACCTCTTTATCTTTCACAGGGTTTATTCCTAAAAGTTCAAATGATTTATTCACACCATAAATGCGATCTTTTGTTGAAATAATAGCAATTTTAGTCATTTTCCTCACACATAATATGGTTTAACATTGGATAATTGGTATATAAAATCTTTATTTTAGATTGTAAAATCATTTTCGACACTTTCTTCTTGTAAACTTAAGTGGCAACTTTTTAATTAATTAATAATTATTCTGTATTTATGAGCGGGAAAGTTATCAAAGAAGATGATATATCCATTGTTTTGTGTGGAGCTGCAGGATTGGGAATCCAGACAGTGGAACATTTACTAACGAAAGTCTTGAAGGCTTCTGAATATAATATCTTCGCAACAAAGGAGTATATGAGTCGTGTTCGTGGTGGATTAAATTCAACAGAGATTCGAGTTTCAAATCATAAAGTTAGAGCCTTTCTGGACAGAATTGATTTGTTCTTTGTATTCAGTAAGGGAGCTATAGAGCGTCATCAGAAACGAATTTCCAAAGATACAGTAATTATTGGTGAAACCAAAAACTTGGATGAATGTTTAGAAGAAATTGAGTGTCATGTTGTTGAAATTCCTTTAACAGAAGAAGCTATGAAATTAGGGAGTAAAGTGTATACTAATTCTATCGCTGCAGGTATAATTACTGGATTGCTTGAAGTCGAAATTGTTCATATTGATGAATATTTCAAAGAACGTTTTACTACAAAAGGAAAAGACATCGTCAAAAAGAACTGTGAGGCTGCAAGAATTGGTTATAAAATAGCAAATGATCTAGAAGCTTCCGGAAAAATGGATTTTCGAGTTCATAAAGATTCTACTGTTAAAGATGAAATTCTCTTGAATGGTACACAAGCTGTTGGAATCGGTGCATTAGCTGGAGGTTGTAATTTTGTTTGTGCTTATCCAATGTCACCTTCAACTGGTGTATTTACTTTTCTTGCTCAGAATCAGAAGGAATTTGATGTTATTGTAGAACAAGCTGAGGATGAAATTGCTGCAATAAATGCTGTGTATGGTTCATGGTATGCAGGAGCTAGAGGATTAGCAACAACATCCGGTGGAGGATTCGCTTTAATGGAAGAAGGCATCAGCTTAGCAGGAATTACTGAAATGCCTTTAGTTATTCATCTTGCTCAACGACCTGGGCCAGCTACAGGATTACCTACAAGAACAGAACAAGCTGATTTGAATTTAGCACTGTTTTCAGGACATGGGGAATTCCCGAGAATAATACTCACACCAGGAAATATAGAACAATCTTTTACTTTAACTCAAAAAGCTTTCAATCTAGCAGATAAGTATCAAATCCCTGTTTTTGTTTTAACAGATCAATATTTACTTAGTAATTTCTACAATCTCAAACCTTTTGATATGAAAAAGGTAAAAATCGAACATTATATTGTAGAGACTGATTTGGATTATAAACGATACAAGATCACTGAAAACGGAATTTCACCACGAGGAATCCCAGGCGGAAAAGGACTAGTTGCAGTTGATAGTCATGAGCATGATGAAGAAGGTCACATTAGCGAAGATCTTGACTTTATGCGAGTAGAAATGATGAATAAGAGATTTCGAAAAGAGGAATTGATAAAGAAAGAGATGATTCCCCCAGAATTAATTGGTCCTAAAGATTACAAAATACTCATTGTTTGTTGGGGATCAAATTATGACATAGTAAAGGAAGCAGTTAAATCACTCAACAAAAAAGATGTTGCTGCCTTACATTACCAACAAGTTTATCCATTACATCCTGACACAGCTGATTTTTTGAATGCTGCAGAGCGATTGATAATAATTGAGAATAATTATACTTGTCAATTTGGTTCGTTAATTCAAGCACAAACGTGCATTCAATTTGATAATCGGATACTGAAATATACTGGAATGCCGTTTTCCGTTGAAGAAATAGTTGAGAAAATCTCAGCAATCATTGAGGAGGAAAAATAATAATGACAAGAAATGTTTACGATTATGAAGGTGTAGAAATCCATTGGTGTCCGGGCTGTGGAAATTTTGCTATTATGGATTCTTTAAAGCAAGCTCTAGTTGATCTTAAAATCACCCAGCAAGAATTAGCAATAATTACAGGTATTGGACAAGCTGCAAAAACTCCTCATTTCATGACTGTTAATTTTATTAATGGCTTACATGGCCGTGCTCTTCCTGTAGCTATGGCTGTTAAAGCTGTGAATCCTGAGCTCACAGTGGTAGCTATAAGTGGTGATGGGTGCATGTATTCTGAAGGTGGAAATCACTTCACACATGCCATTAGAAGAAATATCAATGTAACAACTCTAATCCACAACAATCTTGTGTATGGTTTAACAAAAGGGCAAGCTTCGCCAACAAGCCAAATTGGATTTAAAACATCAGTACAAGTTGAAGGTGTGATTAATAAACCATTTAATCCAATAGCAGCAGCAGTTTCCCAAAATGCCTCTTTTGTCGCTCGAACATACGCAGGTGACAAAGAACACTTGAAAGGAATAATTAAACAAGCAATTCTGCACAAGGGATTCGCTATAGTTGATGTATTACAACCATGTGTGAGTTTCAATAAAATAAATACTTACCAATGGTTCAAAGAACGAATTTATTATCTAGAAGAAGATTATGACCCAACAAATCGCATTGAAGCTTTCAAGAAATCAATTGAAATAGACAAGTATGCCTTGGGTATAATTTACAAAAATCCCCAAGAACTTCCATTTGAAGAGAAGCTGGATGTATACAAAGATGGCAATTTACAGCTGGTAATTAAAAGAAAACGAGATTTAACGAAAATTAGCAAGAAATTTCTAACACCTTCGAAGTAGATGTGTTTTCACAAAACTGAAAAGATTATGTTTTGTGGTGTTTTGTTCGTACCGCTAAATATATAATACTAATTTGAGGTTTTTCACTTGGTTATTTATTTGGAGGGTAACTAAATTTGAACAAAACAAAAATATTAGTAACACTAAGCAGTATTTTGATGTTAGCTTTCTTGTCAACAACATTAGTTGTTGCGCCAGTTACAGTAGGAACACTGTATAGTTGTCCAGCAGACCCTATTCCAGTAATTGATGGTACTTTAGGTGCAATCGAATGGAAAGAAGGTGTACCACTGACTGTGAAATTATACAATTTAAACGCCCAAGCAGATACAATGGAAATCGAAATTATGTCTTTGTATGACAATGACCTTCGAATATACTTTGGAATTACATACTTGGATGATCGTATAAATCCCGAAGATTATCTCTTCTTAATATTTCAAGATGCTGAAGGTACAGCAATCTGCACACCTCCCCATAATGCTAGTGGTGGTTTTAATGATAACCATGATATGAAATTTATGTGG
This sequence comes from Candidatus Heimdallarchaeota archaeon, assembly GCA_019058165.1. Taxonomy (GTDB): domain Archaea; phylum Asgardarchaeota; class Heimdallarchaeia; order JABLTI01; family JABLTI01; genus JABLTI01. The sequence goes on along the minus strand of JAHLVZ010000070.1, from coordinate 5,885 downwards.
TTGCATAATAATCATACAGTTGATCATTTCACAAAAGGTCCAGGTTATAATTGGGCTGATGATGTCTCTAATGGTGGAGTCGACAATGGTATTGGTAAATGTCATGAAAACGGTACACACATAACAGTAGAAATGAGATTCCCACTCAATACCGGTGATTCACTCGGATATGACATTAATTTAGCTATTAATGATTCTGTTAACATGTTCATTGGTTATCATGATGAAGACAAACATATAGATTGGTTCCAAGTTAGAGAATCTGACAATGACTATGATCTAATAAGACTACAAGTATCTTGTACTGCTGCTTCTCCAGTTCCAGTGATTTACATATTACTCGGTCTTATGGTTACATCTGTTGTAAGCTTTCTTTATAAGAAGAAACGAAAATAAACTCGTTTTCTTCCTCCCTCTCTTTTTTTAAACTAAAGAAATAAAAGAAAAAAGAAGCTGAAAGAACTTCTTTTTAGACATATTCTATTGTTGCTGGTGGTTTCTCTGTTACGTCGAAATAGACATTTCTGACTTCAGGAATTGCAAGTAGTTTATCCTTCAAATCGTTGAGTAGTTCAATTGGAAGTTTAGTAATGGTTGCAGTTCTTGCATCAATACTATTTATTGATCGAATTACGGCATCAAAAGTACCTGTTTCTTGTCCACCTAAAAGATAAAAGACTCTGTTGAATCCTTCAATCTCTCTTGCTTCTGTTACAAGCTTATCAAAGTCCCAATCCCCACTAACAATCTTAGGAGAATCATAGGTTCTAAGACCATCTCGTAAACCAGTGACTTCTGATTTCTCAGCATCTTCAAAAGTAGCAGCGAAAATTTGGAAAGGTTCTTGTTCACCTTTTTCATTAATGATCATTGCTTTCCCATGCTTTCTAAGATAATACTTGTCTACTGTAGATTCAACTAAATCATGAATCTTCTTTTGAAAAGTAAGTTTTTCTGCAGTAACAGGACCAATGATTCTTGCTGCTAGAGCCGGACCTGGAAAAGCTTTTCTATAAACCCAGTGATGTGGCATTCCAAGATATTCTAGGACATTCCTTACTTGATTTTTTGTCAAGGGAGCTACAGGTTGTACTGTTGCTTCGACATCGTATGTGATTTCTACATTATGTTGACTTTTTACGAATCCTTTGCCTTTTTGAGCTTCTCTTAAGGCTGTTTCTTCCTCAAAACTCATTGTTTCTTTTATTTGATCCATCCCTACACCAAAGCTTTCTTCAAGATCAGGCAATATTGTGCCATCAACTAGTATCTCACATTTTTCTGCTCTAATGATGGCATCAAATGTGCTCGAATAAGCTTTTTTGAAGAGCTTTCTTTTTGCTTCTGCGTCACCTTCACCGAAAATCTGCGGTAGGAATTCGTCACGAATATCAACTATCATAACGTCTGGAAACATCTCTTTGATATGTTCCCATTCCTCTTTACCTTGAATTATCCTCATCAAACCGTGATCAATGAAAACTGGGAGGACATCAACTCCTGCTTTCTTGAGTAACAGATAAGCTGCAGAGCTATCAATTCCACCCGAAAGTGCCATAAAGACCTTCTTCTTCTGCACATGCTTTTGAATAAATTCAATCGCACCTTGTACAAAACTCTCTGCATCTGTAAATTTGGTAAAAAATCTGTGGTTTAGCATAATTTACAATAAAACAATCACAATATAAGATTTCCTAAAAATTGGATGAAGAGAAAAAAGGAAAAAGAAGTGTTTTAAATTGCTTCTTTTCTCGCTCTCATAGCATTCCAAAACATGCTACCAAGACTCATTCCTGGTTTGTATGGCTTACCTTTAAGATAGAGCTGTTCTACTTTTAGTTGTAGTAAGTCTTTTGGATCTTTGCTTAGAGGATTTTCATTGAGAATAACCATGTCTGCTAATTTGCCTTGTTCCAAGCTGCCACGCCTTTTCTCTTCAAAGCTCATCCAAGCAACTTCATAGGTATACATTTTCAATGCTTCTGGAATTGTTAGACTTTGAATTGAATCATAAGGGTGATTGCATGCTCCAAATATACCTTCAATGGGATCTGGATGAGTAACAGGACCGTCAGAACCCCCGCTCAAATGAATGCCTGCATCAACGATTTTTCGGTAAGGAGAGCTTGTATACACTCGGTCACCAATTGTTTCTTCTAAAAATGAAATTGGCTCTAATGGACTTATTGGAATTGCTGGTTGAACGGTAATAGATATTCCTAGTTCAGCACATTTCTGGATGTTCTCATCAGAAATTAAACTGGCATGGATTAAAGAGTGACGGTGGTCTTCTCTTGGATAATCTTGTAGAGCTTTATCGATAGCATTAATTGCTTGGTTGATTGCTGCATCTCCGATAGTATGCAATTCAATTTGTAATTCTGCACGATTAGCTTCTTTAGCAAAGTCAATAACTTTCTCGTCAGAATAGACGAGTATGCCTTTATTATTCGGATCATTCTTGTATGGTTCTATCAAGGCAGCGTCACAAGCTGCGAAAGCACCATCCAAAGCAGCCGCAAAACAACCGCCAATTCTGGGGAGTTTTCGTTTTAATACTTTAGATACATCCAATGTTTGAAAAAACATTCGAGTTTGGATATTATTCTTCTTAGCTCTAGCTTTACCAATAATCATTGCTAAAGTGACATCTAAATCCATTGGAAAACCAATGCTTTCAACAGAACGAATAAGACCAATTCCTCTCTGAGCCAAAAGATCGTATGCATTTGTTATACTTTTCAATAGAGTGATAACTGAGAATAACGAAGAAAAATAATCCAATCCTAAATAGAAAGCTTCACTAATAAGAAGTCCTGTTTCCTCATTAAATCCACGACTTTCACGAACTTTTTTTGGGAATTTCTCCATCATTTTACTATTGGCAAGTAATGAATGACCATCATAACAAACTACAGCCATTGGTTTTTCAGAATAATAAGAATCCAGTTCTTTCTTTGTTGGAAACCTTTTTTCTTCTAGACTATGTGGTGAAGCTCCGAAACCTAAAAGAGCTTTCCCAATCTTACCTTTTCTTTCTTTCACAAAGGTTCTGATTATTTCGCCAAATTCAGATAAGTTACAAGCAGAACGAATATCAAAATACTCCATAGCAATTAATGCCCAATTTGTATAGTGAATATGTCCATCACCAAAAGATGGGATTAATGCTTTATCTCCTAGTGTAACTACATTTTTACAATCAACATATTCCTGTGGGAGTTCATTACCGACAAAGACTATTTTTCCTTTCTCTTCTACTAAATATTGAAATACATTATTATCAGCATCACAGGTGATAATAGTACCTTGAAAAATTTGCATATTTTTGTTTAGTATAATTGAAATTTAAAAATATATTTCAATATTAGTTATTTTTAATAGTAATTCTTCTCAAATTTATAATTTGAATTCAAGAACACCAAAAGATATTTCAATTTTATTGTAACAATAATCTTAGGAAAATGGGGGTAATATCTTGAGAAGAAGAAATTATTACATAATTATTGGTATAATTATTATTTTAATTGGATCAGTACTTACTGGAGTTCTAGTACCATTAAGTAATAGAAGGGATTTTGGCAGTTTCTCAGGAGGATCACTTATAGAAGGAACAGCTGCAACATTTAATATTACACAAGATGTAACTACGAATTTTGCTACATATCATCCTATTAACGTTGATTACACACCAAGTATTCCATACAAAAAAATTCCTAATAATCTAGTTGGTGTAGATCTACAAGGAAGGTCTTTGACGTCTGACTTAAGGAACTTGCTATCAGAATATGGTTTTGCTTTATTAGAAGGAGGAAAATATGATTTAGTCGATTATTATGGTGTAGATAAAGGTCCTTATTTTGTATCAACAGATATTTGCTTACATTTGTTTCATTTAATGTTTGATTTTAGCTTAAAATTAATTGAAGTTACTAGTTTTTATGATATGTTTAATGAAACATTGTATGCGCTTCGTTCTGACCAAATAACTATGTATAATACAATTGGTGATCCTAAGATTCAATATGCTCTTGAAAGAAATATCGCTTACTTATCAGTTATGATTTATTTTCTAGCGGATGATAATTCAACTATACCTACAATTGGTGAAAGCCTAACATTAACCGAAATTGACAATATTAATAGTTTAACTTGGACGTCATCAGCTATTTTTCAATATGCAGAGATGTTTGAATTATATAAGGTAAGAGGTCATTACAATGATCATGAATTATTACCTAGATATTTTAAAGCAATGATGTATGCAGGAAGAATGGGATTCTTACTTCAAGAATCAGATAGTTTTCCAGGATTAGCTATAAATCAAACAAGAATGACATTACTTCTGCTTTTTAGTTTTAATACATCTGTTGAACTGTCTTATACTGTAATGGATTATTGGGAAATGCTATATGACCCAATCACTTTTTATGTTGGCGAGAGCGATGATTTAACACCTAAGGAATGTTTAGAGATTTATGAAGATATAGACTCTCCATCAGTTACAGAATTAGGAAATGACAGTTTAATATTAGAGTACATGAATGAAGCCAAAAAATATCGCAAACCCTTGATTAATTCGATTTTCTTAGTTGATATGGACGATTATCAAAACAAGACACAATCATTTAGATTATTTGGACAAAGATTTGTTTCGGATTCATATATTTTTCAAGAACTGATGCATCCAAATGTGATAGATAGAGGTCCTCCAATTGGATTAGATGTTTTCTCTGTTTTTGGGAGTCCTAGAGCAGACTTACATTTAAAGTCAGAAGAATCTTATCAAAATTATAAAAACCAAATTGACAAGTTAAGGAATGAATTTGGAAGTTTAAATGAGACTTCTTGGACTCAGAACCTTTACTGGTTATGGTTATATACACTGTTTCCTCTTCTAAAACCGGCAAGCTCTGGCTATCCAAGTTTTATGCAATCTAATGCATGGTCAGATAAAGCACTTATGACTGTAATGGCTTCCTGGGCTGAACTCAAACATGATACGATTTTATATGCTAAATATCCCAGTAGTAGTTGGGGTATACCTCCTGAATATAGAGGATATGTTGAACCAAATCCTGAAGTTTATGCTCGTTTAAGTAGTCTATTACAATTTCTTATTGATGGTCTTGAGGGAAGTTATTTATCATATCCCTCTTCATTTCATTCGAAGTTAATTGTCTTAAAATCCATTTTTGATAGATTAATTGAAATCAGTATCAAGGAACTAAATAATGAAGAACTCTCTGACGAAGATCACAATTTTATCATAGGTTTTGGATCTCAAATTTCCAATGCTTATCTTTACAAATATGAAGAAATGGAAATCACTAAAGCCCGATCAGCAATTATAGCTGATGTTGCGTCAGCCAATCAAATTGTATTGGAAGTTGCTGTTGGTAATCCTTACATTATCTATGTAGTTGTTCCGGATCATAGAGGTAAATTATACTTGACAATAGGTGCTGCTCTTTCTTATTACGAATTCAATCACCCAATTAGTGATATTTTGAATGATGAAGAGTGGCAACAAATGCTAGATACAAGTCCACCAGATTTGCCTGAATGGATCATTGATAATATACCAATAATTCTACAATCTACCTCAACAGCAGTTATGATTCACATTTTTAGAAGGAGAAATTGCAAAATCTAGAGAAAGAAATCTCCTTCAGCTGTTTTTTTCACTTTCCCTGAAACTAAGACATTGCTTATCACAGATTCAGTATATAGATTCTTAACAATTAATTGACTTGGTCTATTAATTTCATAACCTTGTTCTATCTTTATGTCAGTTGATTGAGTGTGATTCGTCAGTACATTCCAATGCTCCAGATAAGCTCCCATTGGTCCTGCGGCACTACCAGTTGCTGGATCTTCAAGAA
>JAHLVZ010000069.1 GCA_019058165.1 Candidatus Heimdallarchaeota archaeon | reverse complement strand
TATGAGTACAAATATCACAAATAGCAGAATTGCTATAATTAGGAAGGTTATTGCTATAACGTCCATTTTTTGAATCCCATTAATAATCTCTTATGTTAATTAGGTATAAATAAAATAATAGGGTTAACACAAGTCTTGAAAATCAAAGGTTAATCTTTTGATTCATTTTGAGTAGTGGTTTCTGAAATTTGTTTTCGCAAGGAATTAGTTATATCATCTTTGGTTTTCCCTTTTTTGAGATCTTGTATTATACTTAGCTTTTCTATTGAAAGAACATCTGCCAATCCATGCTTTACTGCAATTTCCTCAATTTCTTTGATTCGACTTCTGGTAATAGACCAAGCTAGGAATTGTGACATATATTGAAAGACCAATTGTCCACCAGGACCATTAATTACTGCATCAAACGCATGATTTGCCCATGGTAATTCGAGAAGAACACTAGTAAGACCCAGATTCTGTAATTCCTCATTCAATTCCTCTGATTGATACACATCAAAGATTCTATCCTTTGAACCTGCTGCGAGAAATACTGGGGGAATTCTCTCTTTATTCTCTTCAGTAACATAACATATTGGTGAAAAGATTTCATACAAATTTTTAGCTTCTTCCATTTTTGCTCCAGTACTTCGGTAAAGTGATTGTTTGAAAACGATACTAGGTCCTTCATCATAAAATTCATCTAATTCCACTAAATCAGTTGCAGGATAAAAAGCAATTACTCCAGTGATATCGAAATCGTGAATCGTGCAATTAATACCCTCCATGTCAAAGAACTTGTCCTCACAACTAAAAGCGGTGAGTAAAGCTAAATGAGCTCCAGCTGATCGTCCAAATAAAAACAATGAATTGGGATCTCCGTTATATTTTGAGGCATTCTTAGTTACATACAAGATTGAAGCTCGAACATCTGAAACCATCTCTCGAATTGTAGGATTATCATGAGGAATTTCTCGAAAAGTAGCCAATGTGGGAAGTGGGGCCAATCTATAATCGATATTAAAAACTACAAACCCCATATATGCAAGTCTTTTCAATATTCTTAACTCGAGAAAACGATCTTTCGATCCTCTCATCCAACCTCCTCCATGTATATAGATAATTATTGGATGTTTTCCTTCTTTCTTCGGGTAATAGACATTTAATTTTAAACTCTCATTTTCTACTTCCTTGTATATTAAATCATTAACAGTTGTTACACATTCTTCGATTCTCTTGTAGTGAATGCCTGAAAAATAATGTGAAAATCTAAATCGTACTTTTTTAATTATACTTGCCTTTAATGCAGGATCAATATAATTTAGATAATCATCTCCTAAGCTCGTTCTCATTACTTTTCTTAGTCTACGATTTGTCACATTTACTCGGTAAAATGGAGCCATTAAACGGAAATAAGAGATTAGATTCAATAGAGTCCCTACAAGTAAAAGAAAGAAATCTAATCTTGGATATTCAACAGAGGAAAGAATCAAAAAAGGGATTGAAGCGATTATAAATGCTAAGGGCATCCAAGAAAACCATAATCCTAATTCTGATAAAAATAACCCTACAAATGTAAGTGAGATTATTACAAAAAATATGAGAAGAATTGATGCTACTATTAGAAATGAAATTGATAATGCAATCATTGTTCTTTATTCCTCATTCCTTACAATTGTGAGAAGATTACATCATTCAATATAAAAATTTCTCAAGCATAGAAGGTTTTAAATGAAGTTCAATGAAACAATAAATATAGCGAATTTTGCGACCAAGAGGAAGGTAGATTTGAAGAGTCTCGTTATTTATTATTCAAAAACTGGTAATACAAAATTAATAGCAGAAGCTATAGCGTCAGAAGTTAATGCAGATTTATTTGAAATCCAACGTCAAAAAGACATCAAATCATCGGGTTTTATGCTTTATTTTCGAGGAGGGTTTGAATCCATGACTCGGAAGAATATCAGATTAGAAAAGAAAGAGATTGATCTGGAGAAATATGATCTAGTTTTCCTAGGAACTCCTGTTTGGGCTTGGAGATTAAATCCTGTTGTTCGATCTTTTCTGAAAAAGGTGAAAATCGAAAACAAGAAAATTGGTTTATTTGCCTGTTGTGCTGGTAGTGCAGAAGGGGTTCTAGCTGATTTAAAGAATACTCTAAAGAAAAATACAATTCTTGGTGAATCAGAATATGTTGAACCACTAAAAAAGAACACTGAAGCTTTAGTAAAAGAAGCGAGAAAATGGGCAAAAGATATACAACAAAAAGCTGGAAAATAAATAACATCCCTTTTTTGAGTGAATCTCTTTTCTTCTTTTTGAAGATAACTATGTTTTTTTTTAATATCCACCTATCGTTCGAATTTCTTGAAGCAATGCATTAATATTTACAGGTTTTTGCATTACATTTACCCCACTACTGAGTACAGCTTTTCTATCAAAAAGTGGATCACCACTAATCATGAGAATATCTGTAGAAGAATTATAATCAAGAATCTCTTGTGAAACTTCAAGACCATTTTTCTTTGGCATTCTGAAATCAAGGATTATTAGATCTGGTTTTTCTTCGAGTTTTCGATATAACTTTATTGCTTCCGCTCCATCAGCAGCAACGCAGATAACTTGATACCCTTTTTCACTAAGAACCTGCTCATACAACTGTCTAATTAGTGGATCGTCTTCAACGATCATTATTCTCAAATTCTTAGTATTTTCATCCATTTTATGATCAACTTCACTACCATTTCTTTGAATTTGGTTGAACCCAACACCTCGGCATAGGTTGTAAATCAATTCAACCTATATCACCTATAGATAAGATGCAATATTTAACCTTCGCAAATTCGACAGATGATACGAGAGTTGCAAAAAGTTAATTTTAACAATTCTAAACGCATTTTTCTAGTCTTTTAACCTTACGCTTGTTGCACAAATTTTGTCGACTCAGAAATCTCCAAAACCTGCGGAAGGATTTACTAGAAAAAAATGCCCCATTTTAGAACTGGATGATGAAATCTATGACCGCTTGGTAGAAAGCATCTGGATTCTCGATCATCATAGCATGAGCAGCTTCTGGTATGAAACACATAGGAAATTCAGTTGCTAATTTGTTTTCTGAAGTATATTTTCCTTTATTTGTTTCACCATATATTGCTAATACGGGGACAGATAACTGAATTAATTTTTTCAAGATATTCTCCTCTATAGAAAGATTGTATAAATCTTGAGAGGATTTATAGGTGGTTAGAGGACCAGCTTTTTTGAAAGACTTGACGTACTCTTGGCTACTTGGATCCTGCTTCAATTTTTGTGCTATATCTTGAAAAGCTTTTGTTTTCCATTCTTCAAGTGAATGCTCAGTAGCTATAGTTTTGGAAAAGAAACAATCACCTTCATCCAAGTTTCCCTCGGCATACACAATTCCAGCTACATTGTTCCCTAGCATCTGCGCCAATGAAATTGCTATTGGTCCACCCATTGAATGAGCGATAATTACGACATCAGACTTCATAGAAAGGATTTGTAGCAAGTTGTAGAGGACTTTTGCTTGGTCATCCATTGTATACGAGAATTTTTTTGGTGTTGAGGAATCTCCATGACCTACGAGATCAGCAAAAATAATGTCATAAGAAGTTAATTCTTCGTAATCAAGAATTGAAAGAAAATCTTCTTTTGTTGAGCCTAGACCATGAATCAAAACAATTGTAAGATCTATGCTCCCCTTTGAATGATAATAGGAAACAGAGAGATCTTTATTAATCGTTTTTTCATAGATTGACAAATTACCTTGTTCAATATTTAGCATTTCAAATCAGCTTCTCATAAATTAAGATCGATTTGGTCAATGAAAGATTATTGACAGTCTAATAAATCTCACAAACTTGATTGATAATCTTTTCTCTCCAGACAGAAGAGGATTTTCAAGTTAAAAAAACACACGACAAAAAGAAAAATGAAAATAAGAGGATAAGTTACTCATCAAGATTGAATTCTTCATCAAATCTTTCAGCGAGTTTTTTGTCAATTTCATCTTGAGCGCGTTTAGCTTTGTAAGCAGCATATTCTATATCTTGAACCATTTGATCAAAAATTGGTTTGAAAGAATCTTTTAAACACTGAAATTCACCACTTGGATTAAACGTAGCTACTTTTTCTTTTTCTTCATTGAAAACATGAAAGAGTGTTTTTACTCGAGGATCTTCTGATGATTCATCAATTCCTTCGGGAATTTGTTCCTCGAGAGAATAATTTTTTCCACAGAATTTCTCAAATGCCATTGGAATTCTAACTGCCATTCCTAAATGGATATAGTAATCTACGTTATCACTCATTTATAACCCTCAAATCAAGTTTATTTGTCTTGTATTTATATGTTGTTCGGATAATTAAGATTAAGGATTTTCAAACGATTTTTCAAAGATTTTCTTATTTCTTTATTAGATAGCGATATCGAAAACATTCTTTTAATCCTACTTTTTTATAGAGAGCTATTGCAGGTTGATTATCTCCTTGCACACATAAATAAGTACTATGAATCGAATTTTCTTTACCCCATTCCACCATTTTAGCTATTAAGGAACCAGCAATTCCTTGACGTCTAAAATCAGGATTAATCAACATGTCAAAAATTCCTAAATTTCCTTGTTCTAAAACTGTCATACCAATTCCTATAATTTCCTTATCTTGTTTAGTAGAGAAGAAGCTTTTGGGTTGGAGAATTCTACTTATGATTGCTTTCTGCCCTTCAATTCGTTTTTGTGTTCCCCTTCCAGAAACTGACATTGAGTTAAACCATTCATTCTCTGCTTCAGGGGTATTTTGATAGGAATAATCTTGATTGATTGGTATATCCAGCAAATCGTTAATTTTTGCAGTCATCACAAGGGTTTCATCTATTATTTTGTAATCATTTTCAAGAAGTGTCTCGAGAAGATTCTTTGGTTCAAAATAATCCGGGAGTTGAAAAATAATGGGCAGATTATTCTTAGTATAAATTGCTTCTGCAACTTGAATGTCTTTTAGAAGTTTGTTCCCATAATAAGTCAAAGGCATAACACTATTAGCTCTTTTCGTTACCCCCTCAGAAATTCTCGCTACCCAACCATTTAACAAATAATAATACTTTGCTGGCCAAGCGTTTGTTGATAATTCTTGGTAGAATCGTATTAATCCTTTATTAGGCATAATTGATAGATGGTTTTTCTTTTTTATAAAATGAACGTCTAAGCTGAAGAAATAGTTAAGCAGGCAAAATTTCACTCTTATTCCGGATTTCCTACATCTACATGAACACTAAAAATACCACCAGACCACTGAGCATAGATACCTCGAGTGTCATAGGTTTTGTAGCAAAAAATTTGATAGGTAATAAATACGTCCGGAGTAGGGATATAAGTAAAGGTTCGATATATACCTGAATAAATCACTGTTTCTGAGGAACCATTCACAATGAACAATTTGTAATACCAACCGGGCCGGTAATTCTTCGGTTGAGACCAACTGAAAGTTATTTTATGCAAACCATCACTTAATCCTCTGAATCTCCTACACATAAGTGGTTGGAAATAGTAGGGACTATCAAATTTATCAGTTGGATCTGTAAAAAAGACATGTATTTCATCATAATCCAAATAGCCATCAAAATCTGTGTCTTCGCTTGTGGGATTAGTGATCCAACCATCTGTTCCTGGATTAATCTCTTCTTGATCTGCGATTAAATCATTATCAGTATCATTGCTTGTATAATCGCAATTGTTTTGTTGTTCTGTTACAGCATCGAGTGTATCATTATCAAAATCCAAGTTATGAACGGTTTGCCAGAAATAAAACAAGAACCCTGCAGTTAATTTGATAGCTTGTCCTACAAGGTTTGTAGCAATATTTAACCACAAATAGTAATTATAAGCTTGACTTTCAATGGTATAATAATTAGGACAAGCAAATAGTGCTGCTTGATGAATCCAAGCTTTTGCGTTAATATTGCCTTCCCAATCCCTTGGAGGAGAATAAGTTCCATTTTCTGGTTTTGGAATATTTCCATAAACCCATTGAATATTACAAAATGATTCATAATCAACATGATATCCAAAAGGATCATTTTTTGCGTGATGGGGGACAGTTAGGTCTTGTAAAAGATGGATTGCATAACCTAAGTAATAGTAAGCTTGAGTTTTATTAAGTGGGAATCCATTAATACCCAAGTAGCAATTTACAGCCTGGTCGAAGTAATCTTGAGCATGATACGGAGCCCCAATGTTTCCATATAATCCTCTCAAATATTCTGGATCCCAGTAGTGTTCCCACTTCAAATATAGATTACTATCATAGTCTTCCTGTGCTCTATTCAGAACATCTCTATAATCAGTAGGAATAGCTATGATCTCGCTTCGGAGTTGATTGAATGGATGTGAGGCATTAGTACTATCAGAACCCAATAAATTTAGAGCTTCCCAAATTAAGATATCATGAAATCCACCGCTAGGATATGCAGAAGGATACGAATGACTGACATTGTTAGACTCGAGAAATATTGGAACACTTAGTAAGCTTAAGATAATCAAGCACTGTAATATCCTTTTCTTACTCAAGGAATGTGTCTCCAAGTAAAAATTACTCTTTTGATTTTAATTGAATTGTGATTAGTATTATAATTAACAGTTGCTTAAAGGCAAATTTCTATGTTTGACTTAGCAATCATACGAAAATTTAGTTCCTACAAGACATGGTTTTATTATGTCACTTTTAATTTGAGTTCTTAAACGATCTATAGTGTTTTGTCCAGAACAATGATTAAAGTATAGCTTAGGTGAACTATATTTATTCATGAGTTGCCCTGCAACAAAATCAACTTCTTCTTCTGAGAATAGAAACATATGTGTTCCACCTATTATTGCTATGATATTTTCTTTATGATTTCGAGTTACTTGCTCGAGTGTATTAAGAAGACCTGCATGACAACATCCACAGATAAGAACCAAACCATCCTTGGTTTTGAGAACAAGAGATAAGTCATCAAGCAATTTATCATGCTCCCAGTTACCATTTACGTAATGTCGCGTTCTTTTCTCCACCCCATCTTTATGCGGACGCTGATTCACTTCTCCAACAGTTGATAAATGGGGAGTTATTGCAATTGGTTCTGTTGTGAAATTCAAAGTCATCCTCTTTCTTAATTCACCCTCTATAGGTGGAAGATAAAATTCAATAATTTCTTCTGGAATTTTCTTAGCATCATGCATTCCTTTTGGTTCAAAAACAGTGGGGTGTCCAATGATTTCCAAAGGTTCCTTGACTGTTCTCTTTTCTAAGAGAGCTTTTAATCCCCCAGTATGATCTAAATGACCATGTGAGAGAACCAAAACATCAATATTATTGGGATTGATTTCTAATTGCTCCATATTGTGCAGCAATTTTTTTCCATTCATACCAGCATCAAATAAGACATTCTTTTCATCAGAGGTAATAAAAAATGATTGGCCATGATCTGCTATGAATTTTGAATCTTGAGGAACAACATCATTATAAAGATTAGTTATTGTAACACGCAAAAGATAACACCCATTCTGAACTTTTCACTTTGAATAAAAACTCTTGATGCTATTTAATATACATGTCGTTGACGATATTAATCTCTCGAGGTAAAGTTAAATTTAATATAATCATAGAATTGACTGAATAGATGTAATGATTGTTAATATATTGGTGCTCCAGATGAGTAAGAAAAGCAGATACAATTTTGATGAGATGATAGATAGAACCGAGACTAGTTCAGTTAAATGGGACAACGAATTTATGAAGAAGTACTTCAAATACGATGATTTGCTCCCACTATGGGTCGCGGACATGGATTTTAGAGCTCCAGTTGAATTACTTGATGCCTTAAGAAAAAGAGTTGACCATGGAATTTTTGGATACACAGTCACCCCAGATTCGTATTATGAAGCTATAATTAGTTGGTTTAAGCGCAGGCATGCTTGGAGTATCAAAAAAGAGTGGATAAAGTTTGCTCCAGGAGTTGTACCAGCAATTAACTTCATCATCCAGTATTTTAGTCATCCAGGAGATAATATAATCATCCAAGAACCTGTTTACTATCCGTTTGCAAGTCAAATTAAAAGTAACGGGAGAAACGTAGTTAACAATCAACTAGTGATTAAAGATAATCGGTATGAAATGGATTTTGAGGATCTCGAGAAGAAATGCAAAGAAACAAGAACTAAACTGCTCATTCTTTGCTCGCCACATAATCCAGTAGGAAGAGTGTGGACTAAAAAAGAATTAATAAAACTGGGAAATATCTGCAATGAGAATAATGTGCTTGTTGTTTCAGATGAAATCCATTGTGATCTTATCTTTCCCGGTCATAAACACATTCCCTATGCTACTATTTCCAAAGAATTTGCTCAAAAATCAATTACTTGTGTGGCCCCTTCTAAAACGTTCAATGTTGCCGGTTTAAAATCAAGCAATGTTATCATGCCAAATAAAATCCTCTGTGATGAGTTTGTTGCAAAATGTGGTACTCTCTCCATTCGTGGACCTTCAATTATCGGGGCTGTTGCCACCGAAGCAGTCTATAATGACTGTGAACAATGGTTAGAGGAATTATTAGAGTATCTCTGGCAGAATTTTGAATTCCTGAAATCGTATTTTGCTGGTTACAATCCAGATATTGAAGTGTTTAATCTTGAGGGGACTTACTTGCCTTGGGTTGATTTCCGAAAATTAGGAATTGAACCTAAGGAATTGGATAGATGCATTAAAGAAGATGGTAAGGTTTGCTTAGATGATGGTGCTATGTTTGGCGAATCAGGGAAAGGATTCCAACGGTTCAATATTGCTTGTCCTAAATCAATTTTAGAAGATGCACTCGAGAGAATTACTATAGCTCTTGATAAAAGCAAAAAAAAGTAGAGAAGGAGGAATAATTTCCTCATTTTTTTCCAATATTTTATTGTGAATACTAAAGCTGAGAATATTGTTGTTTTGTGACATAATTGTTCCAAAGATTTAGTAGATATTATTTCTATTTCAGAGTCGATTGTTTTTAGAATTGGTATATGACAATTTTGCACAGAAAAGCTGTTTTCTGTGATAAAATGCACTTTTGTATTATTGTAGAAGGGAAAACATAACCTTGGGTTTTATTTTTATAGTTTTAGTAGGAAAATCTCTTGATTCTTCTAGGACTTCAAGATTGGTTTTAGCATTGCAATATTTTGGATCTAACAAGAGTGCCTTTCTAGTGCAGGAAATTGCTAATGAATGGTAACCAGTTAGGTAAAAAATAGCCCCGATATTATTCCATATAATAGGTGATTTTGGATTTAATTTTACAGCGTGGCAATAGCTTCTGAATGCTTGAGACAAATCTCCTTTTCTTCGATAGATGTGTCCTTTTCTTAGATATTCTTCTTCTTCTGGGTTCAAAAATCCACCAACACCACTCAAGGTATTGTTTTAAGAACTAGTTATAAACTCCTCTTTTCTCTACAAGATTACATTGCACATGTAAAGTATACTTTTTTGATTTAGCCTCTCGAGTAAAAATTATCGGAATTGGTCCAAGAATTCTTTGAATCGTTCGAGTCCTTCTTTTAATACTTCAGTTTTATTTCCAAAACCCATACGAATGTAACCTTCCATTTCAAAACATTCCCCTGGAACCAGAAAGGTATTTTTCTCGTTTATGAGTTTTACACACAACTCTTCTGACGAGAGATTGGTATGTTGTTTCAGAAAAGCAACGCTTGCAGCCTTAGGAGGAATCCAATCAACAAGTGGTTCATTTTCAACCCATGCTGAGAGTATCTCAAGATTTGTTTTCAACAATTTCAGATTTCTCTCATAGATTCGATCGAGATTTTTCATAGCAATTGCAGCTAAGGCATCATCAATCATCCCATTACTGATTGTGGTATAGTCTCTGTGATCCATACATTCTTTGATGATTTGTTTGCTAGCAGCAATCCATCCTAATCGAAGACCTGTTAATGATAATCCTTTTGAGAATGAACCAGTAGCAATGGCTTTATTGTAAATGTCAACAGCAGATGGGACTCTATCTTTCTCATCATAAAATAATCCATAATAGGTTTCGTCACTGAGCAAATATGCTCCAGCATCTTCTGCTACTTGGCAGATCCTTTTCAAGAGAGATTCATCTATAAGACTACCAGTAGGGTTGTGAGGATTATTCATAACAATGAGCTTTGTTTTATCATCTACAAGCTTCACTAATTCTTTCAAATCTGGCAACCACTGATCTTCCCATTTGAGTTTCAAAAGTTTAACATTTGCACCGAAAGATCGAGCAGTACTGTATAATTGTTGATAGGATGGTAGAATGGAAATTACAGTATCTCCGGGTTCAACTAAACTGTAAAATGTAAGAAAGTTAGCTCCAATAGCCCCGCCACAAACTAAAATATTGCCTTCTTTCATCGTCTTGTACTGGTTAGCAATTCCTTTTCTCAATTCTGGGGAACCTTCGATATACCCATAGGTCAATTGTTTTTTCTTGAATTCATCGAAGAAATCCTCTCTATCCATTAATGTCAAAAATTCCTCAAGAGTGAACGGATTAACACAGGTTTCTGCGAGGTTTAATTCCACGTGATGCTCGTATTTATTCATAAAATGCTCAACAAGAAATGGATCTACTTTCATTTATCTCATACTCCAGAGAAACAATTGTCTCTTAGTTAAAATAATTTACCAAGACACATTATAATCCAAAGAGAATAATTGATCAATCCATTCCATAGTGCTCTCATCATGATCTGGTTTCGCACCTTTAGAAGGATCTTCTTTTCGTAGTTTAGCTATCAATTCGGAGAAATCTTTGATAGCAATAATCTCACCATCTTTGAACTGAAATTCTATAACAGTTTCAAACGAAATTGGACGTTGAAAACCCATGTGAACATACATCTCATTGATGAAATCCTTACCAAGTAAAATGAATCCAGTAAACTTTATTGGGAGATTCAAATCTCTATACATGAAATTAAAACCCATAGGATTTTTCCATTTGATCGCAGCTCGATCATTTATTTCCGTTAATTTTTCCTCTTGTGTTCTAAGCATTAAACCAGTTAGAACTAGTTGCTTTTCAGTAATAATATACGATGCTACAAATCCTCGATAACAAGCTGTAGAAGCCATTATTGGGAAGACACCAAAATCGTTTGGTTTGAAAAGATTAGATCCTTTAAGACCAATTAATACAAATTCTTCATCTTTGTAAAAGAAAGCATCCGGCATTTGAGCTGTCATTTGAATCCATTATAGAAATCCGCTTTTTGCTATTTGAATATTATTAAAATGAAAAATTGTGGACGAGGTTAGGTTATACCCCGTCCAATCATCCTTTTCTCTTGGGAAAGAGACTAAGAAATTAGTTTTGAGACCATGTTCGAGTTGAAGATTTTAAAACAAGATCTTTCTAGTCATCTCCCTATTGAAAACAAGGTTATTTTCTTTTTAATAATTTTCCGTATAAATTAACAGAATTTGTGGATTCTTCATTAAGAATAGTTTTTTAGGAGGATGAAACATCGATTATAAGATGTTAAAATGAAAACCTTAGTACTTTATTATAGTCTTTCAGGCAGAACAAAAACAGTTGCTGAAGCAATTTATGCAGTAGAGAAAAAGAGACTGATGCTGAATTAAGTGAATTAAGGGATTTTACTGGAGATCAGTTAGATAATTATGATTTAGTTTTCGTTGGTTCTCCATGTCACGATGCTGATATATCGAAACCTATCAAGTTATTATTAGAAAAAATTCCCGAAAATCCACAATTTAAATTAGCTTGTTTTGTTACTCATTCATGTAGTTCTCCAGAAAAAGGAGATTACCTTGCAGGATTATTTGAACAATGGGTGGGCAAATGTAGTAAAACACTGGAGGAAGTCACTTCAAGCAAGGGCATAAATTACGTGGGTTATTTCAGATGTATGGGTGCTCCATCACCAGCAATTGAGAACTTTATTCACACTTCAATTATAACTGATGAGACAGTGTTCAAAGAATATGTAGAGGATGCCAGAAAACACCCCGATGAACTAGATATTAAAAATGCACAAGAATTTGCTGTAAAAATGATTAAAAAAATTTATTCTTAGATTATAATTGAGCAACCTTAAGAATGTTTTTTGATTACAATTTATAATTACTTTTCAAAGAGGTCTATTTACGATGGAACGAAAAAGAAAACATCGTGTGGAAGCATTAATTGGCTCATGGTCATTTTTTGTTTTTTGGATGTTCTTATTTGGAATAATTGGAATATTAGTAGCAGACTGGTTCACAGTAGCTTCCTGGTGGATATGGCTTATTGGTGGAATGGCTTTTATCGGAGCTGTTGCTGAAACCATAAGATTCACAGCTATGAAACGAGGTAAGAGAAAAAGACTTGAATCTTTAATTGGTTCATGGTCATTCTTCTTGTTCTTTGTTTTACTATTCTATGTAATAGGTATCGAAGTAGCAGGATGGTGGACATATGATGCTTGGTGGGTTTGGTTAATACTTGGTTTACTCTTTATGGGAACTATATCTACAACGATAAGATTTTTTGTCTATAGACATGAAGTTATTCAACCAGTCCCCAAAACAACTACAATTCAAACACCAAAACCAATTCAACCTGAAAAAAGACCTAAATACTGTCAATCTTGCGGTTCTAAAGTTGAAGGTACAGAAAAGTTTTGTGCGAACTGTGGCGCTCCTGTAGAATAAATATAATCAAATAATTCATGAAAAAATGGAGATAAAAATAAAATGAATGAAAAAATAGAAACACGAGTTGGAAAACATCCGCTTGAAGAAGTAAGCTTCTTTGGCGTATATACGAAAGGTCAAACGTATCTAAACATTCTATATATGTTACTACTGATGCCGATAGGAATCATATTCTTCACTTATGCAGTAACTTTATTCTCTACATCTGTTGGACTCTTAGTTACATTTGTCGGTATATTCTTGTTGTATTTCTTCTTAATCAGTTTACCATATCTTATGTTAGTTCAAGGTTGGTTAATGAAGATATCAACTGGAATTGAATTACCTAAACATGAAGTTACTTTTGATGAAAACAGGACATTGATACAAAAAGCATGGGATGCTTTGAAAAACAAAGTCATATGGAAAACATTGCTTTATTTCCTATTCTTTGCAATGCCACTAGGGATTATCACATTTACACTTGCAGTGACACTAATTTCTGTAGGTATAAGTTTAACTTTTGTTTGGCTTTGGCCACTAATCCAGTATGCAGTCGTAGGATCCGTTTTAGATGAACCATGGGTCATTTCAAACGCTGTTAGGATAATCGTTATAATTGGATGGGTCATTACTCCATTCATTGGTTTTCCCATTCTAACAGGATCTTTACATTTAATTAATCGATTAGCTATATGGCATGGACGACTAGTTGTCAAAATACTTGAACCGTAATATGGAGAAAAACTAGCATCAATGATTACTCATTGATGACTTTTTTATTTTTTTAAAAAAAAAAGGAATTATTAAGAGAATAGGTATCTCTTAGATAATTCGATATGAACAAAAAACAAAACTGATTAAATTTCAGATTTATTCTTTTGTTTTCTTTGCTTCTTTCTTCATTTCTTTCGAAATTTCTTTCTTTATCATATCGATAATGCCTACTGATACTTCGGCGTCTTTTTCTTCTTTGGATTCTCCTTTGAACCAATTTTTAACTTTGTCTGGAACTTTTTCAAATCCTTTCTTTTCTTCTTCTTTCTTATCTTTACTTACAAGAATAGCGAATGCAATACCTGTAAGTATAAGGAAGAGAACGTTGAAAGTTATAATAGTTGGTAAAGATAGAAGAATGACTGTTGTTCGGTGCGAAATCCAAGGATTTGCATGTTCCCAAATGTGCAAGCCCCAAATTACAAAGATATTATAGGACACTTGCATACCCAAAACAATTAGATAACCTATGAATTGTGTTATTTTCTTAAACATTTT
>JAHLVZ010000245.1 GCA_019058165.1 Candidatus Heimdallarchaeota archaeon | reverse complement strand
TTTCAAAATTAGGGAGAAAGAATTAACTGAAATTCCTTTAAAAAACTTCAAAATTTTATCTAAAGATGAGTGTAAATTAGTTATAGAATTCATTTCTAATGAGGAAAAACTAAAAGTCACCTTTTATGTTGATAAAGATCGCTTTAAAATGCATTTTGATTGCCCAAATCCGGATATTAATCGGTTTTGGATGAAAATTCAAGCTAAACCAGATGAAGCGATTCATGGTTGTGGAGAACAGTTTTCAGAAGTTAATTTCAGGGGTAAAGAAGTTCCTTTATGGGTTGAGGAGCAGGGGGTAGGACGCGGGGACCCGGAAATTACTGGAGATTGGTATACTACATACCATCCTCAACCGACTTTTGTCTCTTCTCAAAACTATTTCTGTCACTGTGAGAGCGCAAGTTATGCGAAGTTCAATTTTATTGAAGATAATTACCATGAATTATATATTTGGAGCGTGCCTGAAGAAATCATATTTGGTAAATTTGATTCTGCTCTTGAAACTGTAAGTAACCTTTCAATGTTGTTAGGTATACAACCCATATTACCCGATTGGGTGTACGATGGGGTTTGGTTAGGAATTCAAGGCGGAAAAGATATTGTAGAACAAAAAGTACAGAAATGCTTAGAAAAAAAAGTTAAAATAGCAGCGGTGTGGTGCCAAGACTGGCAAGGAATTCACATGCAAGGCGCCCAGAAGAGGTTGATTTGGAACTGGGAATATGATGAGGATTTATACCCCGATCTACCCTCCTATATAAAAAGTTTAAATGATAGGGGAATAAAATACCTGGGATATAATAATTCTATGCTAGCAAAAGGGGGAGAACAATACAACGACGCTCTCAATAAAGATTTATGTGTTAAAGATAAAAATGGAAACCAATACAAGATAATCACCGATACTGGGGAAAAGTCTATGCTTGATCTTAGCAATCCAAATACAATCCTTTGGTTTAAAGAGATTATAAAGGAGAATATGATAAAGATAGGATTGTCAGGATGGATGGCAGATTATGGAGAATATCTACCAATTGATGCAGTATTATATTCGGGTGAAAGCCCTGAAACTTTTCATAATAAATATCCTGTAATGTTTGCAAAAGTTAATTTAGAAGCAATACAAGAAATGAGAAAAGAGGGAGAAATTGTATTTTTCACTAGAGCGGGCTATTCAAATGTATCAAAATATACAACTTCTGTTTGGGCAGGCGATCAGCTAATAGATTGGAGTTTGGGTGATGGTTTGGGAACTGTTATTCCCGCAGGTATTTCTATTGGAATCTGTGGAATAGGATATTACCATTTTGATATTGGTGGATTTCATAGTCTTGAAAATTATATTCGAACTAAAGAAATGTTTATGCGCTGGACAGAAGCAAGCGTTTTTACCATGGTTATGCGTACTCATGAAAGTATTAAACCTTTCGATAATTTACAATTTGATTACGATGAAGAAACTCTTGATCATTTCGCTAAAATGGTAGACTTACATGTTCAACTTAAACCATATTTACAAAATCTCTCTGAAGAATATCAGAAAACCGGTATAAGCCCCTTTAGAGGCTGTTTTTTACATTATGAAGACGATCCCAAGCTCCATGATGTTAAATACCAATATATGCTGGGGTCTGAGCTAGTTGTCGCTCCGGTAATTGAACCAGATCAGAATAAGTGGAAAATCTATCTACCCAAAAATGATTGGATACATTTATGGAGTGGTGATGAATATCAAGGAGGTCTGGTAGCTGTAGATGCCCCTTTAGGCAAACCTCCTGTATTTTATAGAAAAAATTCGAAATTTTCTGATTTATTTGAGAGTATAATAAAAAATCAATAAGTTTGGATTTAAAATGAAGCCTCCAGTTTGTTGTATATGCGATAAAAGGCTAGACTATCCTGATGAAGGAGGTTTAATATATTTTAAGAAAAGAGTATCAGATAGAGAATGGGAGGAGAGGATGGAAAGAGAAGGAATGGTTGGCCATCCTCCCTTTGCAGAATGGTTTTGTGGAAAGCATCATAAAAGAGCGTTAGAACTGAAGGGTTTAACTATTGATAAAGCTATGAAACAATTACAGCTTTAATCCTAATAAGATATCTTTTGGTTCATCTCGAAGGGTTGCTTGCGCAGAAAAAATACTGCCTCCACCTTTGCCCCCAAATTTTTTCAATACCTTCTGTAATACATCGTTAGCACTTGCTTTTTCAGTATTGGAAAGAATTCTAATTTTGTTTTTTTCTTCTAAAATAAGTAGTAGGTAATCTTTTGGAAAATCTTTGAAAGCTTTTTGAATGTTCTTGTAGTTAAAATCCATCCTTATGCATCCAATTTTAACATCATTTAGCAATCTATTGGGATATTGCGAAACGAGCTGCAATACGGTATTAGCTAGTGTTTCGTAATTCCGCTGAACGATTAACTTTTTATCTAATTGTTTCTGGAAATTTTCTACAATATCTAAGGCGGGCAGGTTTAAATTTCGACCATAGTTCAAAATGTGATAATTATCAGTTGCAAGTTGATTTAACGCTTTCGAGCCAACTATGAATTTGAAACTTGTTCCTTTGTTGAATTCATAAACAAAAATGGGCCCAATTTCTGCGGTATTTTTCACATGTGTCCCACCACAACAAATCAAATCATAATTTTTCAGCTCTACTAATCTAACTTTACCTTGTTCTGGAATCTTCCCTCGAATTTGCGTTTCATTAATATCGATTTCGTCTCGATGAACAACTTTGGTTTGAAATTCGTGGTTTTCAATAGTACACACTCGATTAAATTCTTGTATAACTTCTTTAAACTGATCGTCACTTATAGTATGAGCTATTTGAAGTGAAATATCTTCAAAAGAAATGGTCGCGTGCGCAGTATCAACACCAAATTTGTTTTTTATAAGAGCCGATAAGATGTGCTGTGATGAGTGTGCTCGCA
>JAHLVZ010000068.1 GCA_019058165.1 Candidatus Heimdallarchaeota archaeon | reverse complement strand
GTCTTATTTCCTATTCATGACTTTTGTTGGTTTTGGATTCATTCCAATGATTGTCAACATTCTTATAGTCCGGGGATTTAGCTTCTGGTTCCCAGAACCGGATGATGAAATCATCCCATTCTTTGACACTTTCCTTGTTCGAGAACAGCGATTAAAGAAATATAAAAAAGACATAAAAGCAGCTTAAAAATCAAAAAATAAGTGAATGGATAAGGTTTATTCCTTATTCCATTTTATTTTTCTTTTCAAAATCAAAGTTATTGTCCACAGCTTGCACAGAAATTAGCATCTCTGAGAAGCATGGCACCACAATGAATACAATATTTTTGACCTTGACCTGAGAAGCCTTCTTCTTTGTCGTCATCATCGTAGATTCTTTTTCGATCATCTTCTTCGATTGTTAGTGGTTGCATATTATAGTGTCTCATACCATCATCTATTTCTTGCTCAGATAAATCTTGTACAGGCCGGCCATAATGACGTTCTAATCTCTGGGCATCATCTTCTCTCAGCTTTACTGCTCTATGAGTTCCAGCAATTGCTAAAAGAACTGCCCCACCAATTAACCATCTTCTTGCTCTTCTTCGGAAAAATGATCTTCTTACTTGTCTTCTAATATTTCGACCTACTGCTCTACGAATAATTCTGCCAGGTATTCTCCATCTTGGGGACATTTATTTCACCATTAAATGTTAATTAATCTGTGTTATTATAATGAGTTTCTTGTTAAAAACATTTACAAATGTAAAGCACATTGAAGAGATTCGTGTTTTCATTTAGATGATATACTTAATCTCAGCAGGTTTTTTCTTGCTTAATCGGTAATACACTGCAAGTTGCCCTCTGTGATGAATACTATGCTCGAGTAATTCCAGTAAAATTTCACCTTTTGTTGCAATTCGATTGAATCCTTCTACTTCTTCCATAATAGTTTCATCAGTTAGATTTTCAAGATATTTATTTGTTATCTTTACAACTTCGTAAAAAAGTGAGATTACTTTTTTTGCTGTATTGTATTTTTCGAGACTATAAGGAGCTGGAATCCATTCACCTTTACTTAAACCTCGAGAATAGAATTCATATGATCTTATCATATGAAGAATTATTTCTGCTGTTTTTCGAGTTTCTTTAGATGCTTGTTTTTCAAATAGATCATCAGTCAATTGCTCAATAACAGTTTTTGTTTCTTCTAAATGCCTGTTAATTGCTGATTTTAAGAAATTAGCTAACATGGATATAATATTCTATTCAGTGCTTAAATTTCATTTGTATATTTAGAATGTTTTTTTTCGTTTCAAAAGAAAATAGGTGATAACAGAAATTGTCACTATGCTGAGATATTGGCATATCCATTTATTTTATCTCCTGATCAGATATCCAAAAGAATGCACTTTTGTCAATCTTTATTACTTGTTATTCTCAAGTAACAAATATTCTTAATTGCCAATAATGTTTAAGAATTTATTGAATAAATTATTAGAAAACTTTATTGTGTGAAATGCCATGTCTGAGAAATTTGATTGGGAAAATTGTGGATTCATAGGTCAAAATAAATCACCCCCACACAATACTTCAATGCCTTTCCCTTCAGTAGATTTTGCACTAAATAATGAGAAAGAAGATTCTCCATATTATCAATCACTTAACGGACAATGGAATTTCAATTGGGTAGAAAAACCAGCTGATCGACCGATTGATTTTTTCGAACCAGATTTTGATACTAGTAATTGGGATAACATTATTGTTCCGAGTAATTGGCAACTTAAGGGATATGGAATTCCAATCTATTCAAATATCAAATATCCTTACAGCATTAGTTTAAAGAAGAAAGAAATCCCAAAAATTGATCATAATTATAATCCTGTTGGTTCTTATAGAAGAGAATTTATTATTTCTGAGGATTGGGCTGCACGAGAAATCTTTTTGCATTTTGCTGGAGTTAAATCAGCATTTTATGTATGGATTAATGGTAAGAAAGTTGGTTACAGTCAGGGAAGTATGACTCCTGCTGAGTTTGACATTACTGAATTTATTGAAGTTGGAAGAAACACGATATCAGTTGAAGTGTATCGATGGTCAGATGGCAGTTATCTTGAAGATCAAGACATGTGGCGTTTTAGTGGAATTTATAGAGATGTGTTTTTGTTTTCGACTCCAAAAGTACACATTAGAGATTTCTTTGTCTATTGTGAGTTTGATGAATACTACAATAATGCTAATCTCAATTTGCTAACTAAAATCAGGAATTTTGGCAATTTATTAGCAAAAACTCAGAAAATTGAATTGAATCTATATAATCAGAATCATGAATTATTGGAAACAGAATCTAAAATGATTAGGGAATTCAATCTTGGTTCTGAATCTGAAATTTTAATTGAACTTGAATCTCAAGTAAAAAATCCTAGAAAGTGGTCTGCTGAAGAACCCAATTTATACGAGGTAATTTTAACTTTAAGAGATGAGAATAATAGAATTATTGAAGTTGAACACTGTAAATTTGGCTTCAGACAAGTAGAGATTAAAAACAGTCAGATTCTGGTTAATGGCAAACCTGTTCTTTTCAAAGGAGTCAATAGACATGAACATGACCCAGATCATGGACGAGCAATTCCATTTGAGAGGATGGAAGAAGATGTCAGATTAATGAAACAATATAACATTAATGCTGTGAGAACAAGTCATTATCCAAATCATCCTAAATTTTACGAACTCTGTGATAAATATGGAATCTATGTGATGGATGAATGCAACATAGAATCCCATGGATTAAGGAATATCTTACCAAAAAGTGATCCTCAATGGACAACTACTTGTGTTGACAGAATGATTAGAATGGTTGAGAGGGACAAAAATCATCCTTGTATTTTCATGTGGTCATTAGGTAATGAAGCTGGTTTTGGTGATAATTTCAGAGATATGAAAACTGCTACTCTCGAGATAGATTCAACTCGAGGCATTCATTATGAAGGAGACCACAAAATAGAAGTCGCTGATGTTTTTAGTACCATGTATACTGTTCCAAAAGAGTTTGAAAAATCAGGACAATATAGGAGAACACGGCCGGATTGGTTTGTTCCCAGAATCGGACCAAAAGTATACAAAGACAAACCAAGAATGCTCTGTGAATATGCTCATGCGATGGGGAATAGTTTGGGTAATTTCCAGAAATACATGGATATCTTTGAAAAATATGATAACTGTGTTGGAGGGTTCATCTGGGATTTTGTAGACCAAGGAATAACTAAAATAGATGAAGATAAAATCGGGTTCTGGTTGTATGGTGGGGATTTTGGAGATGAACCAAATGATGGGAATTTTTGTATTAATGGCATCTTTTTACCGAATCGATTGCCAAATCCATCTGCTTTTGAAGTTAAGAAGGTCTACCAAAACATCAAAGTACTTCCCATTAATTTAACTGATGGACAATTCAAAATTCATAATAAATTCGTTTTTCAATCACTTGATTTTGTGGATCTGGTCTGGGAATTACTAGCTGATGGTGATATAATTCAAAATGATGTTATATCAGATCTTGATATACAACCTGGAGAAACAAAAGAAATAACTATTTCAATAAAGCAACCGAAAATTCTTTCATATAAAGAATATTTCTTGAAAATATCATTTAAACTTAAAGAAGACACTTCATGGGCGGATAAGGGTCACATTATTGCTTGGGATCAATTTCAAATACCTTTCAAACCACAAGCAACTTTGTATCTGGATCAAGATTCTATTCCAGAGCTATTTTTAGAAGAATTGAAAGAATCAATTAAAGTTTCAAATCCACAATTTTCTTTGGAGTTTAGCAAGAAATCTGGAAGAATAAGGTCACTTATTTCCAATAATAAAGAATTAATTGTTGCTCCTTTAACTCCTAATTTTTGGAGAGCACCTATTGATAATGATCTAGGCATAATGGCTTTTGCTCCAACTATTCTTCGACCTATCTTAAAACGTCGATTCAATAGGTGGAAAAGAGCAAACAGATGGCAGAGACTAAGTAAAATTAGCTATAAGCGTTTAAACAATAAAGTGGTGAGAATAACTACAAAATCCAGAATTCCTCTTGGTTTGACTCCAATTGTTGTAATATATACAATATTTGGGAGTGGAGATATTCATATTGATATTAGGTTTACACCTCGAGTGAATATGATACGTTTTGGCATGCAGATGTCTGTTCCAGAAGAATTCAAAAACATTGTATGGTATGGAAAAGGTCCTCATGAAACTATGTTTGATCGAAAAAGTGGAGCTGCAGTTGGAATTTATTCCAATCCTGTCAATGAAATGATTCACAATTATGTCAAACCACAAGAAAATGGGAATCGTTCAGATATAAGATGGTTCACTCTTACAAATGATGAGAAAGAGGGATTATTAATTCAATCTTATGGCCCTTCCTTTTTAAATTTCAGCACTTGGCCTTATTCCATGATTGATCTCGAATGTGCACAACACATAAATGCACTTCCAAATCGAGAGTATGTTACTGTAAACATTGATTATAAACAAAGAGGAGTTGGTGGTGATTGGCCAGCATTAGCTCGTACTCATAAAAAGTATAAACTGAAAGGATATAGAAAGTACTCTTATAGTTATAGAATAAAACTAGTAGAAAAAGGAACAGAAGATATTAAACAATTACTTGAATATAAATTGCCTTTTTAGGATAATTTCTAGCCTTCAATCTTCTTTATTGCTGCATCTATTTCATCGATTTTTCCCAGCAATTCTTCTTTGCATTCTTTCAAATGCTTTAGTTTTGCTTCTTTGTCTTCATTTCCTTTAAATTCGCCGCATTCTTGTTTTTCTTTTCCTTTACATCCGCAGTTCATTGTTATCACGCTTTATTTATTGAAGTATTATTACTTTACTTATGAAAGTATTTATATTTAAAATCTCGCTAAATTATTATTGAGTAACTGCAGAGAAGTGAAGTAAAGTGAATAATACAGTAAAGGTAACACCAGACACAGAATGTACTAAGGAAAGCAATGGTTTCCCTTGTTTAATACCTGCACAAAGAATTTTGCATCTCATTAGCAGTAAATGGGGCATTCAATTAATTTATTTGTTAATGGAAAACAAAAAACTTCGATATAATGATTTAAGAGAAAATCTACAAAAGGGCTGGACTCGAGCTAAAATAAGTGATGCTACACTCTCTTCTAGACTTGCAGATTTTACAAGGGAAGGTTTAATTAAAAGAGAAGTTTTCCCTGAATTACCCCCCAAAGTAGAATATTCATTAACAAGGAAAGGTGAGAAACTAGCAAATGCTCTCCAACCACTTGTAGAATGGACTATAAATGCTTGTCATGGAAAAGAGTAAAAAATACATCTCTAATTCAATGATAAATTATTTTAGAGACATAGAATATAGTTTATTTTGATTTCACTTGATAATTGAAGATAGGAAACTGTATAATAAAGTGAACCTTTTCGATTCTCGGGAGCACGCGGGAAAATTACTAGCAGAACTATTAGTAGATAAGGAATTTGATCTGCTTTATATTATCCCTAGCGGAGGTTTGCCAATTGGGTATGGATTACTTACTTCTAATGTTTTCAAGCCCGTTCCTTTCGACTTAATGATTGTTCGCAAAATACAAGTACCTTGGTCAACTGAAGCAGGAATGGGAGCTGTTACACCAGACGGTCAAGTATTTCTGAATGATAGTTTGATTTCACGAATAACCATATCTAATAAAGAGTTGAAAGAGCAAGTTAAGAAATCACAAGAAAGAATTATTGCTCTTCGAAAGGAATTCAATCTCTCTGAAACAGTCTCTCCCAGAGGAAAAAAAGCACTGTTGATTGACGATGGCATAGCATCTGGTTTTTCCATGAGAGCTGCTTCACTATGGATGAAAAAACAACTAGCAGAAGAGGTATATATTGCTACCCCAACTGCACCATTGCGTTCTTTAGAGCATTTAGAACCTCTAGTGTCAGGTATATTTTGTTTAAATGTACGAACAGGTTTTTCTTTTGCTGTAGCTGAAGCATATAGACACTGGTATGATCTTCAAATCGAAGAATCAAAACAATACATGACAAGATTAGCTAATCTTTATTAGAAAAAAACATGAAAAAAGTCTTAAAATTTTGGAAAAAATCTAAGTATAATTTTACTAGATTTACTGTGGTTTTTACTAGATTTGTAGGATGTTGTTTCTATAAAGTTTTAAACTCTCTTTTCTTATAATTAGATAAGAATAACTGATTCAGTTATATTTCTTCTTTTGAAAGAAGTAAAAGGAAGGAAGGATTTATGTTTACAAAAATACTCAATAAAATATTCCCACGAAAAAAAGGCAATAAGAGAGGTGTTAGTCCTGTCATTGCTACAATTCTCCTCATTGCACTCACAGTTTCAGCAGCAGCAATTGTTTATTTTGTGGTAGTACCTCTACTACAAGGCAAAGGAGAAATGGTGCTAATGTCTGGTGTCACTCTTACTGATAACGATGTAGATGGTTTTTATGATACCGCTACATTTGAATTATTTAATGTAGGTACCGATTTAGTAACTTTAGATGAAAATGTTACTTTGATTGTTTATTCGCCTACTTCAAATACTACTTCTTGGCTAATTACAAGTAATCTTGAATATATGACCCAAGAAACTAAAGAAATTACAATCGCAGCTACAAGTGATAGTAATGAAATAGCTCCTTTATCACAATATGAAATGAGCATTACTTATGGTAGCAAATCACTTACAACTGGAAGACAATTCTCTTCATTTGGAACTGGCGGTCAAAGTGGTCCTGAGCCACCAGCAGAAAACTATACAAGTTTGCCATTAGTTCTTCGAACAGCAGCTGATGATCCACCAACAAGCAGTAGTACATTTCCAGCCAGTGCTGGTTATTCACCAGTACTTTGGTTTATAGTTGGCTCCTTTGAGAGAGGTGAAAGAAATCTAGATCAAAACACCAATGATTACATCGCTTTGAATGGTTTCGGTGTTGCAGAAGAATATCGACCATACCTTGGTATTACTGATTTTTATACTCAAAGTATTTCAATCCACACAGGATATCAAGTTTTACCATTACAAGATGCTGGAGATTATCCAGGTTGCGTTACTATTAGAGGAACGGGATATGATTCAGCAGACACACTAGGTTGGCCAAACAGAGGTATTGCATATTTGTTTACCTATGTTTACAATCCTACAGAAAGTGCCATGGATGTAGATCTCTCAATACAAGTTGATGATGAATATTATTTATGGGTCAATGGAAACTTGGAAGGAAGCGGAACTCGCGCAGGCAGTGGCGATACATCATGGAGAAGCCCAGTCACCATAACAATGAACCCTGGATATAACATAATTACTGTTAGAGCCACATGTGTAGGAGGTGATTGGAATGCTCAAATTCTCATGTGGGATACCGGAGCAACTGATGATTTGACAGATTTATTGAACGTATGGCCTTTTGTTGTTCCAACAAGTACTTATTGGTAATTTCTTGAGGAAATCTTCCGCCTTGGAGTGAAAAACACTCTAAAAATCAGCGGAAGATTTTATCAGACCTCATGAGACTTTTTCTATATACCCCGAATATTTTTTCTAAAACGCTTTAATAGATTCAAGTTCACTTATTTATTTAGATAAATTGTCTCATTATACACTTTAAACCCTTGAAACAGTAAAATCTGATTACAATGCACAACGAACATCGGTTACTAATGCAGGATCACCAAATACGAATCAATAAACTTGGAAATCAATAAAAAACGACTTTCAAAACATGGATTCAATGTTAAACAATATCTCAAAACACTAAAACTCAAAAAAAGATCCTGTCTATGAGTTAAATTTATGCCGGAGATTGCTTAGGAAATAACACTTATTCGATTTGTCTGTAACACACATCCACATATGCCTGAGAAATCAATCATTTATCTGCCCTCAAAAAAGACCAGCATATATCCATAAACCCTCCCAAAAAAGTGAACAGGATATCTGCAAAACAAAAGTCACGCTTTAGCAATAATTCTCCGGCTAAAGAAACCGAGATGGACTGGGAAAAATTATCCCTTCCTTCTCCAGTTCATCTCTCTACCCACCCTTTTTTTCTTCTTAACAACGAATACAAATAATAACTTGTTTTGATTTATCAATTAAATAGCCTTGAAATTACTTCATTAAGTGGGATAAATTATGAAGAAAAGTAGAGATTTACAACAAGCTTTTGATCAACTTTACAAGAAAATTTCTGATTTCAACGAATCTCAAACAATTGATGGTTTGGAGAGAATAGAAATTGAAGGTATAATTCAGCAAGTCAATAGACTTCATGATAAACTAGAAAAATTCATCAAGATAGTTGGCAGGGAGTTCGGTACTTAATTTTTTAAAAAAAATCCTGAATATTACAAATGGTTCTGGATTTCTTTATCAATTATTTTTCTTCTTTTTTCTTTAATTCACGCCACTCATCTTCGAGGATATCCATTGCAACATCATTTACGTATTGTCCTTCCACAAAATCTGTATGCCTCATGACACCAACTTTTGTGAATCCTACCTTTTCATAAACGCTAATTGCTTGAGGATTAGTTTCAAATACATTTAATCCTATCCGATGTAGATTGAGGTAATCAAAACCAAATTTTAAAAGCACTCTCATTGCATCTGTCCCGTAACCCTTTCCTCTGTTCTCAACTTTGTATATAGCTATGCTTACTTTTGCAGTTCTATTAATAGGTCGAACACTAGCAAGTATACAGTGGCCAAGAAATGCCCCTGTTTTAATATCATCTATGGCAAAAGCAAAAGATCTCCCGGTGCTTCTATCCTGCCAAGTACTTCTAATCCATTCCTCACGTTCTTTCCGAGAATGTGGAACTACCGGACCCAATTCTCTTCTCAAATTTATTTCATTCCAATCTTCCATGATTTTCTCGAGATCACTTAATTCGAATGATCGTAATCTTACTTTTTTACCCTCAAACATTTTCTTCCAACCTATCGTTCAAATGGATGTACTTTTATTGTTGATTTCGTTATTTACAACAAAAATTTATAAAGTTGCGCCCTATTTGGATATTTATTAACTGACAAGAGTTAGAAGAGGTTGGTAGAGTATGCCAAGTAAGAAATCCGATAAACAAAAGGAATCACCAAAAACAACAGACCCACTAGAAAAATTGTTTAACTCCCAAGAAGATATTCATGATAAAACAAGCCTTATCTTTGATCAATACAAGTTATATGTAGATTTAGCAGATAAAATTAGTGCTAGACGAGCAACTACTAATAGTTTTTATTTAACAGCAAACAGTTTCCTTTTTGTTGCAATAGGGATTTTGTTTAGTAATGGTTTGGAAGTAGTAGTTCCAATGATTCTACTTATAGGTGTCTTTGTTTCTATTAGTTGGTGGTTATTAATTATCTATTATAAAAATCTTAACAGTAGCAAATACAAAGTAATTAATGAAATTGAGAAAAAATTGCCTGTCATGGGATTACTTACAGAATATAAACTTAGTAAAACACAAGAAAAACCAATTAGAGGACTTCGAGGATTAACCTCTATTGAGCAATGGTTGCCTATCAGTCTACTTACAATGTATTCACTCGGACTCATTGTCCTTTCATTAATCTTGATTCTAGTTGCAGCAGGAGTAATAGCTCAAAGTCCATTTGCTTAAATTCAGCGAGAATCATTTTCCATTAACTCAATAATGGCTTTATGAATAGATCTAGAACTCCATCGAACTAATTTATCAGCGTAAGTCTTGACAAATTTAGAAATTCGTTTTTGTCCTCTGGGAATAACACCCAACACAGGCTTCCCATAAACATTAGCAATAAGTACTTCTTTTTGAATCCATTCACTGTAAGAAGGGTACATACTGGCGATGACAATTACTACATGACAACCACGTAATTGCTCACAAAGTTCTTGCATTAATTCTTTATCACCATCAGCAGAAAGAGGATCATATTCTGGAACACTATAATTATAGAAAACAAAATTGTCTATCTTCTTGAGTAAATGAACTAAGCTATTATAATCATCATTGTGATCCCAAGAATGACTAATAAAAAGCCTTACGATTTTTTTAGAAGACATATTTTTACAGGTTCCATTAAAATTATTATCAGATTTTTTAGTAAGAATCATTTGTTGTATTTTAACTCAAGTAATTAAATTTATCTGAAAAGTTGGATACAATATTTTATAATAATTTTAATGTGCTTTTGCCTTAGAAATAAATGCGAGGAACTTTAAACAAATGGTAATAATATAAAAATAGGTGATATTAATTGATCGATATTTTGAAAAAAGAACTTACAAAGGATTTTGATGTTGCAGTCGAACACATTACAAAAATATGTGAGCAAGAAGGATTCTCAGTAATGCTCACAAAATCTATTGATGGAATTTTAAAGAAGAAATTAAAAATTACAGATCATCCAAGATATACAACCATTCTTGCTTGTAATCCAATACTAGCAAAAATGGGTTTAGAAGCATCTTTTAATGTAGGATTAGTTTTCCCTTGTAGTTTTGTAGTTTATGAAGAGGATAACAAAATCTTTGTTTCACATGTTTCTATTATGAAAATCGCAAAGGAAGTTGGTCTTGCAACAGCAGAAGCTATGGATCCAATTATTGAAAAAACTAGCAAAATGGTTCACAAAGCTTGGGAACAATTCTAAGCATTTTTCTTTTTATTTCATTTTTAGGATCAACATCTAAGAAAAAATATTGATTTCATTTGATAATCTTAAAATAAGCGATTGAATCAAAATTACTTAGATTATGGTGAAACCATGTGAATGAAAACAGATATCAAAAACGAACATCTAGAAGACTTTGGAGTGTTTGGAGCACATTTTTCTTCATGTTCTTCTTCTTCTATATTGTTGGAGATTTAATTGCTGACTGGTGGCACAATGCAACCTGGATGTGGATAATACTTGCATTTTACTTGTTCTTTGCAATTGTAAATACAATTCGAGTACTTATCTTTAGAAGACCAAGAATTTCTCCCGATGTGGGAACAAGATATTATACTTCGAGTTCCTCTGATCCAGATTATATCCCAGAGAGCGATCCATTATATCGTCCAGCTCAACAAGAGCCTTTAGAAACAAAACAAAGTAACAAGTTTTGCAAATATTGTGGAGTAGTTATTAAGAGCTCAGTGCAATATTGTTACAATTGTGGTGCAATGGTCGAGGAGTAATTCTTTTCCTCCCTTTTCACCAATATATCGCATTATCATAATAATAACAATTATTTTTAAAGATAAATCATAAGATTGTGTATTGAATTAATGACGGTTTTATGATGAAATGCCCAAAGTGCAAAAACAAGGATATTTTTGTTATGGAAGCTCAAAGAGGTTCTTATGATATTCTAACTTGCAGTGGCAGCACATCGACTACTTTTGCGATACTTAGAAGATTTAGATGCAAAGAATGTCTCCATGAATGGGAGAAAAGTTAAGAATTAATCAAAAGTGATTTGGGGACTTATTGTAGTTGGAGTATCACTTTTTATGGCTATTTTTTGGACCTCAATTTCACCAGTATAAATTGAATTATAGTTTTTGGTCAATGTATCATAATTAACGATGTTATAGTTTTCTGGTCCAAGAGCATACAAGATATAGAGAAGAAC
This sequence comes from Candidatus Heimdallarchaeota archaeon, assembly GCA_019058165.1. Lineage (GTDB taxonomy): Archaea > Asgardarchaeota > Heimdallarchaeia > JABLTI01 > JABLTI01 > JABLTI01. The sequence continues at coordinate 2,392 of JAHLVZ010000068.1, read as the reverse complement.
TTCTGATAAATCTTTGAAATAGGATCCTTTGACGGTTTGTAATATATCATACTTTTCGTCATTTGGTTTTCTAATAAACAATAAACTATTTCCTGTAAAAGGCCTAATTCCTTGACCTTCTATATAACTAAGTATAATTTTATCGACGAAACGACCACATTTTGTACAAGTAGGTCGTAAATCTCCTCCTCTAAATTTACTATATGCAAGACCTAATTTACATAACGAATAAACATCGCATTGATCACAATAATAAGAATCATGAAGTTTTCTTTCACTAAAACTACTTACTTTTATCATCCTATCAAGAGTTGGACAGCTGAAACAGGGAGAATCACAGTGTAGAAAGATTTCTTCCATTTTTTTATTCCTTCCTTAATTTAAGACCCAACTCTAAGTATAAACGAGGGTATTTAATGATAGACATTTCAGTAATGTTCCACCATTTCCTAATACTGTACTAAATTTGGATAAAATAAATCTTATTAAATCGGTAAATGCATATTTTTGATTGACAATGACAGATAATTGGCTAAACAAAATCTATCAAATGGATTGTATCAAAGGTATGAATGAAATTCTTCCAGCTAAATCCATAGATGTCATTGTAACTTCTCCTCCTTATAATATCAATATTGATTACAATAGCTATGATGACAATCGTCCTTTTAACGAATACCTTGATTGGTTAGATAATGTAGCTCAAGGATGCTCTCGAGTTCTAAAGAATGATGGATCGTTCTTCTTTAACATCGGAGATCGACCTTCAGATGAATTACGTTCACTAACTATTGCTCAAAAGATAGCACAACATTTTAGATTGCAAAATACCATTCATTGGGTAAAATCTATTGCTATTCCAGAAAAAGATATCAATATTGGTCACTATAAACCTGTGAATTCTCAGCGTTATCTAAATAATTCCCACGAATACATTTTCCACTTCACAAAACAGGGAGATGTTGAAGTCGATAAATTAGCTATTGGGGTTCCATATGCAGATAAGAGCAATATTGGTCGCTGGAAAAAGGCTCGAGAGGATTTGCGAGGAAGAGGCAATCAATGGTTTATTCCTTATGAAACTGTGCAAGAGAAGAAAAAGCATCCAGCAATGTTTCCTGTTCAACTTCCTGAAATGTGCATAAAATTACATGGTTTAGCTAAAAGTAAACCACTCATCATACTTGATCCCTTTATGGGTGTAGGAACAACGGCTCTTGCTGCAAAAAAATTGGGATGCAACTACGTTGGATTTGAAATTGATTCAAATTATATTGAATTGGCTTTGCAAGCCTTGAAACCTTAGTTTAATTTTTCAAAATTAACTGTTTTTCTCGAAAAAGTAGAGATATACTTAGTGTGCGATAGTCACAACTTGTGACCTCGACTTGAGTTCTAAAAAAGTGAATCCGCTTTATATATACTGTAGTAGGTAGTATAAACAAGAACAAAACTCATGGAGTAAGAAAAAAAATGAATAAAAGACAAAAAATTAAGGAACAAATAAAAAAGGAAATCGAGCGAACACGAATGAACATGTTGCTCATAAACGGTCGCTCCTGATTTCATTTTTCTAAAAATAAAAAGGTGATTAAGAAATGTCCGTGGAAAAAATCGAATCCGGGAAAACAGTTGAGCTAGATACAGTGAACAATAATCTTGAGCTTGGTGATGGAGTAACTCTTGTAGCCAAAAAGGGAACTATTGTTGTTAAGGGATCAATCGTTAGCAGAGGCAGCATTGAAGTTGAAGGTAACTTAGAAGTAGCCAGCATCAGATGCAAACGAGGTGGTCTTGAAATTGAAGGCGATTTGAAAGTTGCCAAATATGTCAAAATTGACAAACGTCTTATCGTTGAAGGGTCATTAATCTGTCCAGAAGTTGGTGTTGGTGGCACTCTTGAGGTCACTGAAGAAATTCAAAGTGATGATATAAAAGTCGGTGGTTCCGTTAAATTACATGGTAACACTGCAGTTGAAACAATTCAAGTTGGTGGCACTCTAAAAGTAGAAGGTGACAGCAATATTGGAACTATTTCTGTTGGTGGTTCTGTTACATTAGAAGGTGAAACAGAGTTAGAATCCCTAAGAGTAGGTGGTACTGGCAGAGTTAATAGTGGTAAAATTGGCACTGTTAAAATTGGTGGCTCCTTTAAAGCAGAAAGCGATGTAGAAGTAGAATCAATTGATGTTGGTGGTTCTGTTAAATTAGAATCAGATTCTAAAGTCGGTCAGGTTAGTGTAGGTGGGTCCTTCACAGCAGAATCCGAATTAGAATTTGATACAATTAGAGTTGGTGGAACTGTAACATTAGACAGTGATAGTAAAGGTGATACAATTTCTGTAGGCGGGTCATTAAAAGCTGACAGTGATTTAGAGCTTACAGGGAAACT
>JAHLVZ010000067.1 GCA_019058165.1 Candidatus Heimdallarchaeota archaeon | reverse complement strand
CCCATGCATAGAATATCTCTAATTATTCCTCCAATACCGGTTGCAGCACCATTGAAGGGGTCAAGTGCGGAAGGATGATTGTGTGATTCTAATTTGAAAACTAGTGCTAACCCATCACCGATATCTACCACACCAGCATCTTCGCCTGGTCCACAGATAACTCTAGGTCCTTCTGTAGGTAATTTTGGTAAGACAGGTCTGGAGCTTTTATAGCTACAATGCTCGGAATTCATCACTTCCAACATTGCTGCTTCTGGGATGGTTGGTTCTCTGTTTAACGTTTTGTAAACGACTTCTTTCTCCTCTTTAGTAAGATTGATTTCATCTCGTACAACAGTTTCTTGTGTCATTTTAACCTCTCCTAAAGTAATTTTCAAGTGATTGGAAGTATAATTTTCCATGGTCTGATCCCCATGGGCTTAAGATGCTTTCAGAAGCTCTCTCTGGATGAGGCATTAAACCTACAACATTGCCTTCTAAATTGCAAATTCCAGCAATGCTTTCAATTGATCCATTGGGATTTCCTTCAGCTGTTATTTTCCCATCATCAGAAACATAACGCCAAACTACTTGGTCATTTTCATTTAGTTCTTTGAGACCTTTTTCATCAAGAAAGTATCTGCCTTCTCCATGAGCAATTGGCACTTTCCAGATATCTCCTTTCTTAGCTACATTTGTTGCAGCACTTCTTGTTGTTTCAACACGTAAATTTGTCCATTTACAGCTGAATCGTAAGGTATCATTACCAATTAAGGCTCCTGGAAGTAACCCTGATTCAACAAGGATTTGGAAACCATTACAGATTCCGAAAACGGGAAATCCTTCTTTGGCTAGTTCCTTAACTCTGTCCATTACGGGAGTATAAGCTGCAATTATTCCAGCCCTGAGATGATCTCCATAAGTAAATCCTCCTGGTAAGAAAATCGCATCATAACTTTCAAGATGCTTTTGTGCATTTTTATACCAAATAAGATCTACTTCCCATCCCATGACATCTTTCATAGCGTATACTAGATCACGATCACAAGTTGATCCAGAAAATTGAACTACTATTACTCGCATTGACATTTTGTATTCACCTTATTTACAAAGCAAGTTTATTTTACTATCTTGATTGTACAAACATGAGCAACCGGATTGTATACACGAAGTTCATTTACCATATTCCAGCAGATGTCTTCTGCTTCTTTCTCATTTTTGGCTTCTAAAGTGACTTTCAAAATTTTCCCGCTACGAACAGAAGAAACCATGTCATAACCATGTTTAATCATTAGGTCACGCATAATTGTTTCTCCCTCAGGATCACGCGCGTTCTTCTTCCCCTCTATAATTACTTCAGCGTTAAATTTGGCCATAATTTTAAAACCGCCTAAGATTCTTCGAGTGGTTGTGTTTCCACAAGTTGCGATGAGTTAAAAATGTTGCTTATAACATTGTTAAATATAAAAATGAAAATAAAAAGAAAAAAATAGTGAAAGAGATTAGTTCTCTTTCGGTTTGACAAAATTACCAGCATCTGCCATGATATAAATAGAACCTTCGGGTTTCGCTTCTAAAAAGTTATTAACATAGTTTCGTATGGTTTCTAGCACTGATCCTTTGATTTCTACTGGATTTATTCTGAAGGTCTCTTTTAGTTCTTTATGATCCATTTCGGTAATCATGTCAATTTGGTTATCTTTTAGTATTCGTAACAAATCTACTGGTTTTTGGTTGCCAATTCTAAAGGTTTCTTCGCTGCATTTATTCTCAACTACCCAGGTTAGAGCAGTATCGAGATCCATTTCTTTTATTGCAATCATGGTATCATGATAGGCTTGATTGCCTACGCCATCTTGTGATCTTGCTAGAAGCAAGATTTTACCACCTTTCTTTGCGGCATTCCAAGCAGCATGTACTCCTTTTCCTGCTTGGTACAAGTTCAAACCAAGTTCTCCTGTAGTTACTATAACTAAATCAGCAGGCTTGTCAACATCAATAATTCTCAATGGTTTCAATAATCCCCCAGCCATTTCATGTAGGGAAATTATATCTCCTGCGTTTAACTGTACAATTTTCTTTTCGAGAAGAATTGCATCAATACAAAAGACTGCTTTGGTTTTCATTACAGTTTGAACCATTTCTTTCATGTCCTGGATAACTGGGTTCCGCTCAGTATTTCCTAATCGGCATTCCGCTTTGAAACCTGTCTCTAAGCTAAAGGCTTTCGGATGATTTCTACTGATAGTGTCCCGCCCAGAAATTCCCGGGAAGAATGATTTCACAGTTCCTGCGACGCCAGCAAAATAGTGGTATTCAGAATCTGTCAAAGGTATAATCAAACATGATTCTAGAGCAAGTTTGTTAAGAAAGATTGGTGTTCCTCTACTTGAGGTACCAATTTGTTTTACTCCCTCATCACAATTGTGTACTACAACATGATTTTTGTATTTATTCCAAATTTCTGTTCCCAATATCTTTCTCTCAACTTCTTCCGGAGTTGGTGGACGATGTGTGCCACTGGCAACTAGAATTTTTAGGTCCTCAGCTGCAACTCCATATTCAATGATTTTTGGAAAAAGAATTGGCAATAAAATTCGAGTATGTATGTTTGGTCTTGTGTTATCATCTACTAAGATGATCACAGCTCTCCCTTTTGAGTAATTTTTCTCGATTACTTCTTTTAGTGGCGGGCTGTCAATTGGCTTTTCTAATACCTCGTAAAGTTTTTCCTCAATTGCAACAATTTCTGGAAAATCTCCCTTTATCTCGAGATACTTAGCATTAGCGTTCTTTGGAATGAAATCATTGATTTCATCTTCTCCATAATCTATGGGTGTATCCATATATTCTGCCATTTAGTACCATCCAATGGGTTATACTTGATTATGAAAAACTTGCATTAGTTAATTATTATGTCTTTTGATAATTTTTGTTTGAAATTTCATGCTCTTTTGCTATAAAATTTTTAAACTCAGATACAGAGTATCTACTACGCGATATTCAAAATTAATTAGAAAAATTTGCTTACATTGAAAGAGAAGATCTTGATGAGTACACTAAAATTATGTTCTGTTTCTGAGATCCTTGATAATGGTGTTAAAACTTTTAAGATTGAAAATAAGGATATTGCTGTTTTCAAAGTTGAAGGAAAATTTTACGCAATAGATAGATTATGCACACATCTCAAGGGAAATTTAGCTAAAGGAAAACTTGATGATAAAACAATCAAGTGTCCATTACATGGATCGGTTTTCAGTTTGAAGACAGGTGAACTTCTTAGACCTCCTGGTACTGTTGCTGGATGGTTTAAAAAAGCTAAGAATACCAATATTTACAAGACATCTGTAAAAGATGATTTTCTATATGTAGAGATCAAAGAGTAAATACTTGCCAGTCCAAGAATACTCTGTATTACTTTTTTTTCACTTGAGTTTTCAGTTATTTTTGAGACCAAAGACCAAGGATATTTCCACTATTATCTTCAAAGACAGCATAAAACCCATAATCATTTCCAATTTCGGTTTTCTCTTGGATAGTCTTCCCACCATTTTTTGCAATCATTTCAAGAGCTTTTGGAATATCTTCAACTTGAATGTTCAAATTGATTTCTCCTTTAGCTATTTTTTCTGATTCTTGGAGTGCTCCTCCAACGCCTTCTTCACCACTTTTAAAGAATGCATACCCTGGGAAACCTGTTTCGATCTGAATTTCCCACTTGAAAACACTTTCATAGAATTTTTTAGCCATTTTGATGTCTTTACAAGGAATCTCTATGTGTATTATCTTATTTTCCATACAAATCAACTCACAAAAAATACAAGATAACAATATTGTTTTTTGTTTATATTCTTTCCACTTAATTTCGTAAGATAATTTTTTTTTGAATTTTCGGGTGTACACAATTCTTAAACTGTTGCAAGAGATTGTTTAAATCATTTTGTCACTTATATATAATTAGAAATAATATTGAGGTTCGATAATTAAATATGTCAATAAAGAGAAGAAATCTTGTAAGCATCACATTGTTAATAATCATATTAACTGTCTTTTCAGTTGATCCCTATCTTAAAGTAGATGGAGCTGCGTTTATAGGATTTAATGCTGGGCTCAATGAGATTACTGTTACATCCCAAAGGATGACCTTAAAAGCTCTTGATTACAAACCTGATTTTGCTTGGTGGTATGACAATACAAGCATATCAAATGAAAAATATCGGTTTAGTTTCACGAAAATACAAGAATATTTTGGGTCTGATGACTATCTCAATAATAGTGGTGAACTTGGTGGGATAAGTTATGATCTCTTAGCAAATGATTGGGACTATGAGATTACTGAAAATCCATTTAATGTTATAATCAATTTAACTCTTTCCGGGTTAGCAAATAATGTTATAATTCAATTTCTTATTCATATCACTGAACTAGAAGTACCCATTGACAATACAACTGCATTCTTGCAACCTTATACGGAAGCAGAAATTACTATCATTATTAAAAATTGGAAATTTACTTCTGGAGCTATGGGTTTAGCTATAAAAACTGAGGTTTTTGAATCTATGAACATTAATTCTGTTGATATTGTGAATTATACGTATATACATTTTGACAATGTAGAAGGGCTTCAAATATTAAGTGATTCTGTGTATTATTCAGAAAAAGCTTTCACCTATTGGGTTGGAAGTGCTAATTACTATAATGATTCAAGCTTATATGATTCCAACGTAATTGGGAGTTCATACTTCAATGAAACCAATGATCCTCCGGGAGAAGATAAAATTCATCCTTGGTTTTCCTATCCGAAAATCAATGACTCATTAACAATAAATCATGTATGTGTTTTCGGAGTTTATGAACAATCTCCACCATATACATATGTAGCAAGAAATGCCATTATTCCCATAATTGGCTCTATTCTAATTGTTAATATACTTGTGATTGTTTTCAGGAAAAAAACCTGGAAATAATCCTTTATCTTCTCTGTGCTTATTTCCACTATCCTTTTTAGTAAGTTAACAATTATGATATTAGGCGTTTGAAAATAGGGTAAACCCTATTGTTATAATTGGGGATATCAGATGAAGAAATCACAAATTATTGGTCTTGTACTTTTATCAACTTTCATTTTGATTCAAGTATCCTTACCAACAATTTGTTTTGAGAATAATTGCCCTGAATCACAATCTTTTGTAACTAATTTTCCCGCTAAATCTAATGAACTAATGCTCCATTCTAATGGTGACTACATTATCTTTCATAATATGGAAGTGAAGATACAATTAGATTTTACACTACATGTAGCATCAACACTTGTAATTGAGAATAGTGAAAACTTCACCATTGATTACTTTCAGTATGTAATTAACGATTCCATTAGCAATGTATTCGTTTCTGATCCAATAGACTCTCTAGAATTTTCTTGGAATATATTTGAAGATTCCAGTGTTCTCAATATAACAATGAGGTATCCTTTACTCGAGGGACAAAAGTATGTAATAACGATTGCTTACTTTCTAATCAACTTGCAACCCTTCCTCGTTGAAGAACCTTCAGAATTTTATACTCTTGAATATGCCATTTTCCACTATTTAACTACTCAGAAGTTTGATTTAGAAATTTCACTACCATTAGGCTATGGTTTAATTACAAGTGAATCTCCACGACCTACTTATCCTATACCCGAACGAGTTTTCACAGAAGATAACATTGTGAAAATTTCTTGGACATCTTTGAATATTCTCCCAAATTATGAATATCTGTATACTATTAGGTTCGAAGAAATAGGAGTAACGTTTTCAATTCCTAAACCCCAATCGTATACTTACATCTATATTATACTTGCTTTCCTCGGGGGAGCAGCAACAAGTGCGCTTGTGTTCTTCTTAATTATTAAACGAAAATATCATCCTGAAAAATCTGAGCTCGTTAGCTCATTATTATCTGATTCAGAACAAGCAGTCATAAAAGCTATAAATGATGAAGGCGGGGTGGCAATACAACGTCGAATTTGTGAACGCACCGGGTACTCAAAGTCAAAAGTCTCACAAATTTTACTGAAACTTGAAGAAAAGAATGTCTTAAAACGGGAACGATGGGGTAGAACAAATAAAGTTTCTATTACAAATCCCTCTTTTCTCAACATAGAACTTGAGGGTAATACTGCCGTTCAAAAAGACAGCAACATCGATGATTAAACACTTTTTGAACCCAAATTGAACCTTGCTTGAACCATTGTCAAAGATTATTTAAAATAACCTTCATTCTATATACATAATAGCATACATTTACTCAGATCCTTTAAAATTGGGAATCAAATACTCAAATTTGAATTTGTGTTTATGTCATAAAAAAATCTTATAGTAAAATTTAGAGGATGAAAAATTGAAAACAAAAATAAAATTGATGATTGGTATTTCACTAATTGCATTATTCTTCTTACCTGCTTTCACCAATTATGCATCTGCAGAAAGTGATCAAATTTCACATAAAGAAGGCCAAGATGCAATTACAATCTCGACTGATTTCATTACTTTGAAATTAGTTGATAGTAAACCACACTTTATTTGGTGGTATGGAAACCAAAGCACTTCAGATGAAATGTATAATGTTCAATTCACAAAAATACAGGAATATTTTGGTGCTGATGATACTCTAGACAATTATGGAGAACTAAGTGGTATATCTTACAATTTAGTTACAAGTGAATGGATTTCTGAAATCGTAGAAGATGATACATCAGTAACTGTCACATTAACATTATCAGGTTTAGCAAATGATGCTGAATTACAATTCATAATTAATGTCTATGAAGTTGATCAAACCGTTAAAGGCACAGATCAAATTGTTGACGCTCTCGCCGAAGTAAAATTTGACATTGTTGTTAAAGATTGGGTTTTCAGTGAAGGAGCTGCTGGATTAGCAGTTAAATCCCAAGTTTTAGAATCTCAACTAAGAAACAGAGTTCGTATACGAAACGGTACTGTTGCTGAAAATGGCAATACTACAAGAACCATGCAATTTGAAAGTGGAGAACATGGTAATAAGAAAGTCGCTTTTTATGAATGGGCAACTTTTGCTGATGTTTATGATGGAGTAAGTAAGATTTCAACAATTGCTGTGGGAGAAGCATATATAGATGAAGTCGCTCAAGGCGTAGGTCCAGGAATACCCGGAATAGTTCACTTCTGGTTAACATACCCAAATTATGGTGACTCATATACCTTAAAACACGACCCCTCAATAGGGATTTTTCCAGACGCGTTTATCGTTCCCCTCTACTTATTCTCAATAATTAGTGGGATAATTGCGACAGTTGCAATAGTGACTATCGTACGAAAACGAAAAGCATAAATTTCTTCGGATGTGATTTTGGAAAAAACCAAAATCACTCATCCTTATTATTCAACAATAGTCTAACTAAATCGATATCATTATAATCTTGTTTAATTATTCTCTAGGTGTGTAAACAACATGACTTCACGCAAAATCAAAATATACCTCATCTTCTTGATGACCTCAATTATATTAGTTAATCCGATAAATCTTCAAAGCGTGAAATCAAAGGAATTAATAACAAATTATGATAATGCTAATCAAAGCAATACTGTTTCTTCTTTGACACCTAATTCATTTGAGAATGAGACTTTGCTTGCACATCACATGAAAATAAAAGTAAATAATGATCATTCACTTAAAGTAACTTCTACTTATGTTGTTACAAATAATGATACTCAACCAATGGATTTCTTTGCTGTTGAAATTGGTAAAAATATCTCCTCTGTTTTCTCATTTGACCCTATTGGAACTTTAAGTTTCACGTGGGTAATTAACATAACAACTGGAAGCTTGATCACTGTTTCAATGAGATATCCGTTATTTCCGAATGAAACCTATGTTTTCTCCATCGAATATCGGATTGATACTGTAATCTATTTTGTTCAGGAACCAATTGAATATTATGGGTTGGATTTCGAAGTTACCCACCCTCGAAAGACTGCCCTATTTGAACTTGAATTGTGTTTGCCTACAGAAAGTGATCTTTTAGATCAAAGTCCTCCTGAACCCGTTTATCCAAATCCTCATAGAATCGTGGAAGAGGATGGTCTAGTCAAAATTTACTGGGTTCTAGAAAATCTGGATATGGATGACGATGATGTCTTTCTTATCAGATTTGTTACTAGAACAACTAATATACCAAATAACTCAAATCTAAAACCATTATTTTATATCTTAACTCTATTAGCTGGAATAGCTTTAGGTTCTCTCACTTTGTTCTTGATATATAAATTGAAATTTAAACCAGCTGAAAGTCAATTAGTCAGTTCCTTATTAACAAAAACAGAGCAAGAAGTCATTAAAGCAATTAATCAAGATGATGGAGTTTCTACACAAAGAAGAATCTGTGAAAAAACAGGCTATTCAAAATCTAAAGTTTCTCAAATACTTCTCAAACTTGAGCAAAGAAAAGTTCTCGTTCGGGAGCGCTGGGGGCGAACCAATAAAGTAACAATTACCGCTCCGGCCTTCAAAACCATTGGAGTTTCTGAAGAGAAAACTGAATGAATTACTATTGTTGTTGTCTCATAATTTATATCAATAATCTTTTTTATATTCAATAAAACTATTACTTAGAAATTGGACTGTGGTTTGATTATACATGAGTGATGAAAGGCAATTCTCTATTATTCCTGGCGCTGAACCTTTTCGCTTGAAAGCTAAAGGTCCGAAAATTCTTATAATTCATGGTTTTACCGCAACACCGACTGAAGTAAGACCTCTTGGCGATTATCTTCACAAGAAAAAGTGTGATATTTATTCAGTTTTGCTTCCTGGTCATGGAACCACTCCAGAGGATTTACAAACGAAGAAAATAGCTGATTGGCGGGATTCAATAACTGAGGTTTTCACGGAAAATAATGGATTTGACTTTGTGATTGGATTTTCAATGGGCGCATTACTTGCTGCTCAAGCTGCGATTGAATTTGAAAAACAATTAAAGGGATTAGTTTTGATCTCAACATTTCTAAAAATCAAACCTAAATTTCTTTCTCTAGTTGCATTTACTTTTCCACTTTTGAAATACCTAAAACCTTACTTCTCTAAGAGTGCTGAAACTGAGCAATTCTTCAAGGATAATAATCTCATTAGTTATCTCAAATATCCAATGAGTGCTGTTCATGAGTCAGTAAAACTCTCAAATTATACTAGAAGAAAGATCATACCAAAGATTATGATCCCAACTTTAATCATCCAAGGAGAAAAGGATGACCGTGTAGATCCTGAAGGGTACAAAATACTTCATGAATTGATTCCTGCAAAAGACAAAGAATTAGTGCTTCTTCCAGATTCTCAACACATAGTTACGGTAGGACCGGATACCAAGTTATTGTTCGAATCAATTCATCAATTCATAAAAAAGAGAAAATAATCAAGTTGCGTTCTACTCAATTAATAATCTTAGAAAGACTTAAGTTTAAAATAAAATCCAATTGACATAGACATTCAATGCCACAAATTGCTCATTTAATGAGGTAAATGTATTGAGTAAAAAAGCTACAACCGGTTCTGATTCTGAAGTCGATACAGAACCTGAGGTGAAGGATTTGGATGAAAAAGGTGCCACTTACAAGAAATCAGGAGTAGATATTGTTGAAGAAGGAGAAGTAATTGAAGAAATCTGGAAATTACTTCCAAAGACTTTCAAATTAAATCCAAATGCTAAATTTTTGCCTGCGATATCTCATTATGGTGGGATTGTGGATATTGGTATACCTGACAAATACTTAGTAGTTACAGTTGATGGTGTCGGGTCCAAAGTTCTTATTGCGGAAATGCTCGAAAAATTCGATACTGTAGGCATTGATTGTATTGCTATGAATGTTAATGATTTGATTTGCGTTGGAGCTGAACCTCTTATTTTTGTTGATTATTTTGCTATAGAACAACCTGATTCTATCATGGCAAATCAAATTGCAAGGGGATTAGTTGAAGGAGCAATCCAATCAAAAATAGCAGTAGTAGGTGGCGAAACAGCTACTTTACCAGACATTATACGAGGCCATAATGGTAAAGGATTTGATTTAGCTGGAACAGCAATTGGTTTAGTAGAGAAAAAGAAACTTATTCTTGGTGATAAAATTAAACCGGGTGATGTTATTTTTGGTATTGAGAGTAACGGATTGCATTCAAATGGTTACTCATTAGCAAGAAGCGTCTTATTAGAGAAACATACCGTAAGTGACGTTGTTGATGGATTACATCTCGGTGAAGAATTAATCAAACCCACTTTGATTTACGTCCAAGAAATTCTTGAGATGATTAATAAAACTGAAATTCATGGCTTAGCAAATATTACTGGTGGATCTTTCCTTAAATTAGCCCGACTAATGAGACAAGCAAAAACAACTGTGGGTGTTAAACTTGACTCTTTACCGGAACCACTTCCGATTTTCAAATTAATCCAGAAAATGGGTAATGTCTCAATAAAAGAAATGTATAAAACTTTCAACATGGGCATAGGTTTTTGTGTTATTGCTCCAGAATCTGAGGAATCAACACTTCAAGAAATTTGTAGGAAACACGGAAAGAAGCTATTTAGAATTGGTTCAATAATAGATGAAAAGAAGATAATTCTAGAATTGCCATCGGAAACTATTGAGTATCCCACTGATAAATACTAAAGACTTTCCAGTTCTTCTTTCTTTATATTTCCATTATGAAATGCAGTTGCAACTAATGCTCCCTTGATGCCTTTTTCCTTTAAGACAATCAAGTCTTGTAAACTGCGTACTCCTCCTCCTGTAATTATAGGAATTGTTGAGACATTCTCCACAATTTCTATTAAAGAATCATTTAGTGGTCCTGTTTGACTCCCTACTTTTTGCAGCTCTAGAACAATGATTGCTTTTAATCCTAAATTTCCAGCAAACTCAGCGATTTCAATGGGTTTTATTTTGCGTATTTTTTCACTATTAGTGAGTAACTCCCCACCTTTAAAATCGACACTCAAGATTATTTTCTTAGGATTAAATTCTGACACAGCCTTTTCTAAAACACTTAAGGAACTCAGTGTTTCAGTGCCAATAATAACTTGGTCAACACCCCAATCAAGAATTTCCTCAATATCCTCTACTTCCTTACAACCAGCATCGATTGATATTTTATAGTTAGAAGTCTCCACTAGTTCAATGATAATATCCTTATTTATCTCAGTATTATCTGTGGATTGAATTCTATCTAAATCTGCTATGTAAAACCAATCTAAGGTTAACTTCTCATAAAATGCATTGGCAACGCTAAGTAGTGCTGGGTCATTTGAAATAATGGAATCACTAAATGGTTGATACTCGTTTCTACGACCACCTTTTCCTTGAACGACTTCGCCATTTAATAGATCCATTACAGGAATTACTTTCATGATTAATGTGGAAAAGCTTCGAGAATAAATAATCTTCTCTTTTTCTTAAAAAAAGTCTTTATTAATGAGGACGACTTGAACAATAGGTACTGTCAATTACATCATCAGTCGGAGATATTTGATTAATATGGATCGTATTAGATGCGGAATTTTTTCTGCAAAAACAAATGTTCCTTTTCGAGCTGGAAAACTTGCAGTTGAACGAGCAACCAGTCAAGTTTTTGATACAAATCCTGCATTATGCTTAGTATTTTTCTCTCCAAGATATTCCTCTCCAGATTTAGTTGATGGTATTGTTCAAGCAATTTCTCCGGAAGTTGTTGTTGGTTGTTCGACAAATGGTGAAATCGCTTCGGGCTATTGGAGAGAGAGTGTCATTGCAATAACTCTTTCAACAGATTACATGAGATTTGGTATAGCAACAGAAGCAAATGATAAACTAGCTTCTGGGTCAAAAGAAGTTTATCAGCAATTCTATGAGCGAGCCATTAAGGATCTGCGTGATAAGATGATTTTTCATAAATCAGAGATGACTGTTCCAGTTAATCCTAAAAACATCACCCCTGATTTCGGTATGGTTTTTCTTCCGGGAACAGATACAGAACTTGATCCAAAAGCGAACGAAGTAGTCATTAATTTAAGAGAATTCATAGGAGACATCCCATTAATTGGAGGGGTAATTGGGGATGACTGCAATTATGAAACTGGTTATGTCATCTTTAAGGATGAATTTCTTGAGAATCACACCATCTTAATTCTTGGTCGCTCTGATTTAGAGTTTTCAATGGCTCAGAAACATGGCTATCATCCTAAGAAAGAATTTTCTGTAACAAGTTCAAAAGGGAATAATCTTCTAACGTTAGATAATCGTCCTGCTTCTGAAGTTTATTTTGAAACTCTGAATTTACCAGTAGTTGAGATTTCTGATTTACGGGATGAGATTTGTGCGATTAATCCTCTTGGTATTAAAAACCCAGTCACAGAAGACTTGGATATTCTTTTTCCAATGTCTCGTGGAAGAGATGCAATGGACCTAGTGGTTTCACAAACAATTCCAGAAGGTTCTAAAATATTTGTTACTGAAGCAGATGTTGAGGAATCCAAAAAAGCTACTTTAGATTCAATAAAAGAAGCCTTTACCTCTGGACCCGTTAAGGATCCTCGAGTTGGAATTATCTTTTCTTGTGTCGGTCGTAGCACTTTTTATTTTGATCGTGCTTTAGCAGAAATTGAAGAAATAAGGAATCGATTCAAGTATACTGATATTGGTGGAGCTTACTTGTATGGCACAATTTGTGGAAAAAGTAACGGGATATCAGAAGGAACTTCCAGTACTTTACTAATAGGTAATAATCTAAGAGATAGAAGTAATGAATCGAAATAATTGTATTATTGTTCATACACTTCAAAATTATCTGAGAAAGTTACCGCGTTATGCCATCCTTCTCTTCTTAGAATTTCATCAGACATTCTAAGTATTTTCAATTTCTTTTGCAAACACACAAACGTATGAGGTAATTCACCAAGTAGTTCCCCCATAGCATGGGCATGCACTTTCTTCTCAGATTCTGTACTAAGAACGATTTTTTTCCCTCTTATTATCTCACATTTTGGGTGAGTTATATGTGTTCCATCATTAAGCTTTCTCGAAGTTATTAGTGTTTCAAGAATTCTTGTGTCGCCAATAATAACGACATCTAGTAACCTATCATCAATTATTGCATTAGGAGCAATCATTTTTCCATTCCCAGCTCTTTGACCATTAGCTAGCATAACAGATAAACATTTACCATCTCTGACTTCACGTCCATCGTCAATGTCAACACGGATGTGTCTTGGACGATAGGTTAAGATAGAACGAATTAAGCCAATATTATAGATGATTCTCGTACTTTTTCCGAGCACAATCTCTGCAAGGTAACCATCAATGCCTGCTCCTGCTATTCCCATACAATAACGATCACCATTATCAATCTCCATACAATCTACTAAACGATGTTGCTTTTCTGTGAGCATTTCAACTAGATCATCAATTTTATTGGTTTGTCTTACATTGAAGGCATTATCATTCCCTCTTCCTGCTGGAATAATTCCCAATGTAGTTTTAAATCCAGTTTGACCGATAGCAGTAAGAATCTCATTAACAGTTCCATCGCCACCGTATGCAACTATTACATCATGATCATCAATGGATTCTTTGACAATACGAATAGCATCATTTCTTCCTTTAGTCCATTCAACTTCGAAATCTAATCCTGCCTTTTTTAGAGCCTTCACAACTTTTGGCCAAGCTCTTCTCGCTTTCCCACCATAAGTAGCAGGATTACAAATTATCTTCATACTTGTTTTTCTCCTGTTATGTGAATCTTGAGACTATCCTCTAGGTAATATTTAATGACGATTTTTAGTAGTTTCGCAGATTCATTGCAAAAACATTCATTTTTTTAGAATTTAGTGTCTTTATGTCATTTATCAAAACTTATTTTAACGTAAACGTTAACAAAAAGTGAGTAGTTTGGGAACAAGAAAAACGGGCTCAGATAATTAATCAAATTTCCATTAATTTCAACTATTTATGATTTAATCCTCATGAAGAAAGATTAGGTATATTTCAGGAGTTATAGTGAAATGCCCATTGCTAGACAAGTTATGATATTGACAAAAGAGGGGTTATTACTTTTAGATCATAAGTTCAGAGTGGATGATGGAGACTTAATGGAAACTGATCCTGATCTCCTGTCTGGTATGTTATCAGCAATTCTCGC
>JAHLVZ010000066.1 GCA_019058165.1 Candidatus Heimdallarchaeota archaeon | reverse complement strand
GTAATTCCATCTTGTCCTAGATGTGAAGTAACTCTTAGTAGTCATGAGTATTCACAAGGATTAAAGGAAACAGAAGACCCATCAATTACTGTAAAATTCAGTGTAGAAGGCCAACCGGATACTTATTTCCTCGCTTGGACAACAACGCCCTGGACATTGATTTCCAATGTTGGTTTAGCTGTTGGAAAAAATATTACGTATGTTAAAATTAAACGAGAGAATGAAATTTACTATCTTGCTAAAGATAGAGCATCAGTAATTTTTCCAGAGAAAGATTATGAGATACTCGAGAAAGTAAAAGGTAAAGAATTAGAGGAAATGAAATACATCCAACTAATTCCGTATGCAAAACTCCCTGCAAAAAACAAGAATAAAGGTTTCCGAGTTGTAGTTGCAGATTTCGTTAGTACTGAGGAAGGAACAGGTATAGTTCATACTGCACCAGCTTTTGGACCTGAAGATTATGAGTTAGCACTCCAGAAAGATTTGCCATTTTTGCAACCAGTTGAAACTAATGGAAAGTTCAAAGAAGAAATTACTCCTTGGGCTGGAATGTTCATTAAAGATGCTGATAAACACATACTAAAAGCATTAAGAAAAGATAATCGTTTAGTGACTGATAAGGTTGAAAAACATACAAGTGGTTTTTGTTGGCGTTGTAAAACCCCAACGATGTATTATGCTCGAGAGGCTTGGTTAATTAGAATGAGCACCCTTCGTGAAAAGATTCTTGCTACTAATGAACAAATAAACTGGGTTCCTGCTCATTTGAAACATGGACGTTTTGGGGATTTCTTAGATAATATTGTTGATTGGGCATTAAGCAGGGAAAGATTCTGGGGGTCACCATTACCAATTTGGGTTTGTTCTTGTGGTAATATTGAGTGTATAGGTAGTGTTGATGAATTAAAGTCATTCATGAAAAAAGATCTACCAGAGGATTTTGAACTTCATAAACCATGGATTGATGAAATCGATCTTTATTGTGCGAAATGTAAAAAGAAAATGAAACGAGAACCATTTGTTATCGATTGTTGGTATGAATCCGGTGCATCTCAATTTGCCCAATGGCATTATCCATTTGAGAATCAAGAGAATTTTGAAAATCATTTCCCAATTGATTTTATTACTGAAGCTATTGATCAAACAAGAGGGTGGTTCTACACATTGCTAGCAATAAGCACTGCTTTATTTGATAAACCATCTTATCTGAATTGCTTAACTATGGGTCATGTTCTCGATAAACAAGGAGTGAAGATGAGCAAACATATTGGGAATGTTGTTATGCCTTCCTTAGTTTATGAGAAAATTGGTGCTGATCCTATGAGATGGTATTTCTTTTCATCTCCTGTTTGGAATCCCACAAGGTTTTCTCAAGAAATAATTGAAGATGTTCAAAGACGCTTCTTTAACACATTATGGAATGTTTACTCGTTCTTTATAACGAATATAAATATTGACAATATTGATCCAAGAACAATTAATAATAAAGTAACAGAGAGATCAGTTCTCGATCAATGGTTAATTTCAAAGTTGAATTCATTAATTATAATTGTAAGAAACGATCTAGATGAGTTTCAATCTCATAAAGCTGCAGCAGCATTAGACCAATTTATAGTTGAGGACCTAAGTAATTGGTATATTAGACGTTCTCGAAGGAGATTTTGGAGTACAGAGGTCGCAAATGATAAGAAAGATGCTTTTATCACCTTATATGAAACCCTTGTTACATTATGCAAACTTCTAGCACCATTCATTCCTTTTGTTTCTGAAGAGATTTATCAAAATCTCGTAAAAAGATTATATAAAGGAAAGGAGAAAGAAAAACATCTTAGCATTCATTTTGAGGAATTTCCTGCCAAAAATGCAAAAGACATAAATCCCCAATTAGAAGAAGCTATGGATTCTTCAATTAATATTGTGAAAGCCGGACGTGCAGCAAGAGATAAAGTAAGCATTAAAGTTAGATTGCCTTTACAAGAATTAATTGTTGTATGCTCAATCCCTCAACAAAAAATGGCAAAACAATTTCTGAATGAAATCAAGGAAGAACTAAATGTTAAGAAAGTTACATTCCAATCTGAACTCTCCGAATTGGTTGAATATACCTTTAAACCAAAATTCAAAATTCTTGGTCCTACTTTCAAGCAGAACGCTCCGGATGTAGGTGATGCCATCAAGAATCTCAAAGGAAAGAAAGCACGTAAAGCTGCTCAAGAATTAAGGAAAAATCAAACTTTTACAATTGAGACAGAAGTTGGATCATTCAAGATTCTTGAGGAACATGTAGAGATTATTTCAAGCGGAAGAGAAGGATATGCAGATGCTGCTTTTGAAGGCGGTCAAGTATTTATCAACACCGAGCTCACACCAGTATTAATACAAGAAGGACTTGTTAGAGATATTATTAGACGTGTCCAATCTATGAGAAAAGATGCTGATTTGGAATACACTCAAAACATTAAACTCTATTACCAAGGAGACAATGAAATAAAAGAAGCTATTGAAACTTGGGTCAATTATATTAAAACTGAAACACTTTCAGCAACGATAAAAACCGGTGTTGTAAAGCATGGGGTTACATCGAAATGGGAAATTGATGACAAGAAAATAGTGCTTACTATAGTTCCAATTAAGAATTAATTACCAAATGGAAAGAGTATTAAAGCAAACTCAATACGACTGAAATCAAAAATACAGATTATTTGCAAATTTAATTAGTAAGGAGACAAAAAAAATTGACAAGAATTGTTGGAACATACAAAATCCTACCAGAAGATCCAGAGATAAAGCCTGCAGTGATTAAAGAACGAGTTATAAAAGCACTCCCTGAAGATATGAAGGTGACTGCAAGCGGTGAAAGACCAATTGCTTTTGGTTTAGTAGCACTTGTCGTTGACATTAATTTTGAAGAGAAAGATGGCTTACAAGATCATCTCGAAGAAGTTTTAGAGAAAATTGAAGGCGTTAGTGAAATAGAAGCTTTACAATTGTTTAGATTATAAGAAAGATAATCTATCTTGTAGAGAACTATTTCCATATTCTAATTTTATATTTTAATTCTCCAAAAAAAGGATATATTCCTTTGGAATGGAAATGAAAACTTTCTGACCTTTCTTATACATTTTATCAGTCTGAGAACTTGTTATTTGTACCTCTAAATTGGTAGAGTTCACAGTGATTAATAGATCAATATATGGTCCACCAAAAGATGATTTCTTAATAACTGCTGGAAATTCATTTATTTGATTTGATTTTTTAATTGAAACGCTTATGTGTTCTGGAAAAATCGCTATCTGTTCTTCTGAAATTGTACGATCACTTGGTGCAAGAGTTTCTAATACCCCAAATGATGTATCAAAAAGGAATTGGTTTTTCTTCTTTACGAGAGTACCATCTAGAAGATTGGTCACACCCAAGAATTCAGCTGTAAATTGCTTCTTGGGAGTTAGATAGAGTTTTTGAGGGGTACCCGATTCAACAATTTGCCCTTCATTTAGGAGGATTATTCTATCTGATACTTCCATTGCTTCTTTCTGATCATGTGTAACGTAAATAGTTGACACCTGAATTTTTTGCTGAATTTCTCTTATAATATCTCTTAGAGATTCTTTAAGAGACATGTCAAGAGCAGAAAGTGGTTCATCCAGAAGTAACAACGAAGGTTTTGGAGCTAAAGCTCTAGCTAATGCAACACGTGATTTTTCTCCCCCGCTCAATTCTCTAGGATACCGTTTACCTTTACCTGTGAGACCTACTAATTCCAGCATCTCTACGACTCGAGAGATAATATCTTCTTTTATCCACTTTCTAGTTTCTAAACCAAAAGCAATGTTTTCAGCAACAGTTAAATGGGGAAATAAAGCATACGATTGAAATACAAAACCAATATTCCTATCCTCTGTTGGTACATTTGAGATATCGATTCCGTCGAATAAAATTTCACCAGTGTCGGATTCGATTAATCCCGCAATTAATCGTAAAACCGTTGTTTTTCCGCTACCACTAGGACCTAGAAGTGTTACTAGCTCGCCATCTTCTAATTTGAAGCTAATATCCAATATAGCAATGGAATCCTCAAATGCTTTGCTGATGTTTCGAACCTCGATTGTTGGCATCGCTTAAACCTTTTACTTTTGTTGCTCTATCCACTTGAATAAATGATATTGTTTGTTATTTATCATATTTACCTTTAAAATTTATAATCCATTAATATAATAGGGTTATAATAATTACTGATGGTTTTAGAATATGAAATTGGAGCACTCCGGAAGAAAGACATTAAGAATTATGAGTTTAATAGCTCCTATTGCGTTTATTGCTTTGTTTCTCTTATTTCCTGTTGTTTCAGTTTTGATCTCTAGCTTTGTTGATGGAAATGGTTTTACATTTCAATATTTTGGAGCCATTCTAAAAGATGTTCTTTATTACAAAATATTTGCTATTACATTTTCTCAAGCAATATTAAGTACTTTAGTTTCATTAATTATTGGAATCCCTATAGGTTACTTCTTTGGCAAGTATGATTTTAAAGGAAGAAAGCTTCTATTGACTTTTTTCACTGTACCATTTGTATTGCCATCGGTACTGGTCGGTATGGGATTTCTAAGTATATTTGGAGAACCACAATCAAATGGAACTCAGTTAATTCTTATCGTTCTTGCTCATGCATTCTACAATATACCACTTTTTGTTCATTTCATCTCTGCTTACTATAGGAATTTTGACGGAGATATAATTGAAGCTGCGAAGACATCTGGTAGTAAAAATTTTCACATATTATTTCGAGTATACCTTCCACTATTCCTAGTGCCCATCCTTTCAGCTTCTATTCTTACATTTGTGTTATGTTTTCTTAGCTTTGGAATCATTATAATTCTAGGTGATTTTAAAACAATAGAAACTCAAATTTTCTCAGAGTATGGTTCAGGGGAAACTAATTTAGCAGCTGCACTTGCATTAGTACAGTTACTCGTTATTTTAGCAATAGTTCTTTTTTATTTGCTATATATGCGAAAACAAATACAAAAAGAAAAGACAATAACGACTGGAGGAATACACGGAGAACCTTTCGATTTCAAAAAATTCTTCAAAAAGAAACTAAATATTCTTTTAGTTGTTGTTCTATTATTTGGTTTATTGTTAGAACTAGCCCCAATGATTAGTATATTAATTAAATCATTTTGGAATCCATATACAGCTTCTTTCACATTCGGGAATTATAGATCAATTTTAACATTGCAATATTATGAAGAAGTAGGAGCTTCTATACCTAAATCAATGTGGAATACTTTGAAGTTTGCATTAGGTGCAACCGCAGTAGCTACAATTCTTGCTGTTATTACGGTCGCAGCATTAGGAAAACAAAGACGAAAAAAGCGTTCAATTTCCTATGAATTGATTACTTATCTCCCTATTACAATTTCTTCTCTAACTTTATCATTAGGAATACTACGCACTTTTGTTAACTCTAGTTTCTTTAGTAATAACCCAAGTATTTTCATCATAATTAGTCACGGTTTACTTGGATATCCATTTGTTACAAGAGCTTTGCTAAATGGTTTGAACACAATAAATCCTGAGCTAATTGACTCATCAAAAACATTGGGAGCTAATTGGTGGTACAAGTTAAGAAAAATCTACTTACCCTTATTATTACCCTCATTAGTTGCAGGTCTAGCATTCGCTATAGGCTTGAGTATTGGAGAATTTACAGTGGCTAATTTTTTCGCACGTCTTGGGGATGACTCTATCATTACATTAACTGTAGCACTATTTCGATTTCGTAATTTCAGACAATTTGGTCAGTCTTATGCTGTAGGAACACTACTTATGCTTATTTCATATGCTGCGTTCTTTATACTAGAAGCATTAGGCGCTCGAGAGAAAACAGCCTCTAAAATATCTGTTATTTAATTCAATAATCGAACGGAGCTTGTCTTTTTAGAACTTTCTTCTTTTCTTTGTCTCTCTCTTTCTTCCTGAGGCCATATTTCCAGCCTTTCGGAATAATGAGATTGACTGCATCAGGTATATATTGAGTTTCAATTCGGGTTGCTTTTCTTGAAGGAATTTCTCCTTCAGATTCCCAAATATGTGGTTCTTCACTCTCAATAACTACGTGTTTACCTCGTAGTATCTCGACTTTCTCGTTTTGTATATGTTTACCATTAATAGCTTTTAAGATTAATTTCACGAGTCCCATACCTTTGATGTCCCTGGCCAGGATAATTGCAAAATCACCTCTTCTTGGATGATTTCCAGGCATCATTTCAAAATCACTAATGCAGTCCGTTAATGACACAGCAAAAGTAGAGAGATTAACTTCTCTAACAATTTGGTTATCAATAGTTACTTTTGTAGGAAGAGGTTTGTAAGCCATTGCGACTCTTATTGCAGCATAAGCATAGCCAAGTTCTCCATGAGCCCACTCAAATCGATCATATAAAGATGCTGCAGTTTGTCCAATAAAAGCACCATTAACCATTTCGATGAAATATCTCTCAGTATCTCCTTTGAATAAACCTACTGGAAATCTTTCATAATAACCTTCAGCGATAATTTCAAAAGCTCGCCTAAAGTCTTTAGGAATTCCATGTGTTTTAAGTGAATCATTTGCACTACCACCTGGAATCATTCCTACTTTTATGTCAGTTTTAGCTGCAACATTTACTAGTTCATTTAATGTGCCATCTCCCCCAATTGCAACTAGAGTTTTGTAACCATTCTTCACTGCTTTTTTGCTGATTGGAATTCCATCGCCAATGTTTATAGTGAGTTCATAGTCAAAATCTCCGAAAACCTCCTTTGCAATATTAAGAATATTATCAACTTTTTTTCCTAATCTCTTATCATCTGCGTGAGGATTTATAACAAGAAAGGGAGTACTGTCTGCCATTTTATTTTCTAGCTCCTGAAATCAATGAATTATATTTCCTTTATTACTTAAATTTATAATTGTGTCGCTTTGCTTTAAAAAGAATAAGGAAATTTTTTTCGAGTTTTAGAAATCGAATTCTCTATGGATTCGAATTAACTTTCCTGATTTAGGATTTCTTATTGGTGGTTCAAATTTTAATTCTATAGTTGGTGCTTGGCAGTTGTATGAAGAAAAGACGTTTTGTATGTTTTTTCGGAGATTTTCCGCAAGTTCTTTTTTATCGAATCTTTTTGTTTTAATTTGTATTCGAAGTAAAACTTTATTGAAACTTTTTTGAATTGCTTGGTACTCATCGATTTCATCTGAACTCAAAATTATTGCTCTACGAATATAATCAGGATAAATAAATTGTAATTCTTCTGTATCTTTTCTATGAGCCCAAAAGAGATCATCTGTTCGACCCATTATTTGTTCTATTACTCGAAATGAGGAACCACATTTACATTTATTAGGCGATATTGTAATAATATCGTTCAACTCAAATCTTATTATCGGTTGTGATTTTTTATGGAGATCTGTTACAATCATTTGATAGCATGGTTCTCCAGGTTGAGTTGGATTTCCTTTGGAATCATAGATTTGTACAAAAATTAGGTCTTCATTAATGTGCAGAGAGCCATGTTTACAAGTTAATGCAATGGACCCTTCACTCCCTTGATATATTTGATGTATAGGGGTTTTGAAAACGCTTTCTATCTCTTCTTTTATATTTGGTTCAAGTACTTCTGCATATGATACCAATCTTTTTGGTTTGACACTCAATCGTTTTTCTTTCACTTCTTTTGCCAATATCTTTAGCATAGATGGAGGTGCTGAAAGAATGTTTGGTTGAAATTTCTGTAGCTTATTTCTGATTTCTTCGAGTGGATGTAACAGACTAATATGTGTTAATCGCTGCCCGAATTTACTTACTTGAAAAGCGGGGGTAGTGACTCGTAAAAGAAAAGCCCATTTTATTCTTACTATTCTAGGGAAGCTGAAACGAGCGAAAAATATCGCTTGCAAATACTTCTCCTCTGATGGACTTGTTATAACTACACCTTTGCTGCCACTTGTACCTGATGACATAGCAACATTAAATCCTTGAAACCTTTCACTATAATTCTTCTCTCGTTCTATTTTATCTAAAAAACTCACTAGTTCTTCTTTTGTTAAACCAACAGTATTGTAATCTGTCAAGTTATCCATCATAATTTTCTTATTAACTGTTGGGAGATTCCATGGATCTCGAATATCGTGATTGGAGTAAAGTTTTTTGAAAAAAGAGGATTCTTTGATTGCAAAATTTACGATTTCTTGTCCTTTCTTTAATTGAAATTTTTGTAATTGAGCTATAGTCATCCGTTTAAAACGTCTTTTGCTAGAAAAGAAGAAACGTAAGAAGGAATCTGTGTCCGGAGTCATTTAAATCAAAACAACTATCTCATCAATAATTTTCTTAGCAATAATTCTTTTTGTAGTTAAAGGTAGTTTCTGTGGTTTGCCATTTTTTGATATGAAAATTACTTCATTTGTTGAACTGGCAAATCCTTGATCTGGTTTATCAAGGAAATTCGCTACTACTAATTCTATCTGGTAATTTTTCAAGCTCTTCTGTGCTTTTTCAATTAATTCATCTTTTGTAGCATTAACTTCAGCTTTAAAACCAACTATTCTAGCTTTTGGAAACTTCTGCTTAACATATTCAATTATCTTTGGTGTTGGTTTAAGTTTCAATACAAGAGATTCTTGTTTTGAAGGTACCTTTCCTTTTTGTTTTTCAGGTTGGTAATCCCCAATAGCTGCTGCAGAAATGAATACATCTATTTTTTTCTGCTTATTTATCACTTCTATGATATCTTGAGGAGTCTCTATGGGTTCCACTTTGATTTTGGGATTATTAATAGAAAGAGTTGTAGGACCTAAAATCAAAGTAACTTCAGCACCTCTACTAGCTGCTTCTTGTGCAATCTCTATACCCATTTTACCGGTACTTGGATTGCTAATAAACCGTACATCATCAAGCCAAATTCTTGTTGGTCCTGCGGTGACTATTACTTTTTTTTTTGAAAGATCTTTTTTGGATAGGATTCCAATAACAGCTTCTAAAATTTCTGCGTTCTTTGCGATTTTGGCTTTACCTTCTTCAATTCTAGGACCAATAAATGTAACACCAGCACCTTTCAATTCAGTTATATTTTTCACTACCATTGGATTTTCATACATTGTCGCATGCATTGCTGGTACAATGGCAATGGGAATTCCAGTGCCGAAAGCAGTTGTAGCGAAGGTTGTTACGGGGGTATCATCAATTCCTTGAGCTATTTTTCCTATTGTATTCGCAGTTGATGGAGCAATTAGTAGAAGATTGGCTTTATCGGGGTGTTGACCACACAAATGAACGTGTTCAATTTGACCAGTAAGCTTCGTTATAACGGGATTTCCAACTGCCCATTCAACCAAATCAGGTTGGATTAATTCCATTGCAGCGGAAGACATTACCACAAAAATCTCAGCACCATTTCTCATTAATAATCGTGCTAAGTTTACTATTTCTAATACTGCCACACTTCCAGTCATTCCAATTACGATTCTTTTGCCAGCAAGTAAATCGGATTTTGAACCTGTAATCTCTAGAATTGAGGAATGTTTAGAAGGTTTGAATCTTGACATTGTTACATCTCCTTATTTAAAACAGTTTCAAGGTCGTTTATGAATTTATCAATTACTTCTTTTGTTACATGAGGCATAACTACTATTCTTGTCCAATTTGAATAGATTGATAGATGCCATCCCTTCTGCAATAATTCTTTCACCAAATCTTCACTAGTCATTTGATTACAGGTAAAACCTATAATATTGAGAGAGGGTTCAAACACTAGTTTTATTTCGGCTAGTTCATTTAATCTTTGAGTGAGATACTTGGTTACCTCAAATGATTCTTTTATTCGTTCGAGAATATAAGATTCTCCCAACTTCTTCAGTATTACCCAGGCAGCGATTACTGAAGATCCAGGTCTTGTACCGGTTATTGTTATTTGCTTCGTGCTAGAATCAGATAAATAAGTGATACTTTTAACAATTGTTTTTGTAATTTCTTCAGAGCGAAAGATAATTGAACCGCCTGGAATCAAACTACCAAGTATTTTGTGAGTATCTATTGTTACACTTTTTACTCCAGGATTCTCAAATCCATAAATTGGTACATCATAACCCAGTTTCTTTAAATAAGGATAGATGGTCCCTCCATGCGCTGCATCAACATGTAAATAGAGATTCTTTTCTAATGCTAAATCACTTAGAGGATTAATATCATCACAAACACCAGTGCCAGTTGCACCAGCAATTCCAACTATTCCTACGGTTCTATAATCAATTGCTTCTTTTACTGCTTCTATATCTACTTGGAAATTATCATTTAGTGGAATCCATTCTGATTCCAAATTTAATAAATCTGCAGCTTTTTCAAAAGAAACATGAGCAGATTCAGGAAAAATAATTTTACCTTTTTCAATTCCCCTGTTTACTTTACTCCAGTTTCTTGCGGCCCAGCAACCAATTAGATTTGATTCACTCCCACCAGAGGTTATTGCACCTGTCCAACTACTTGGAGCATGGAGTAAATCAGCTAAATGTGCTAAAACTTCATTTTCTAGTTTTACTGTTTCAGGAAATAGTCCAGGATCCCCCAAATTAGTAGCAGCGAAAATTTTAGCAATTTCCCGAGCAATTTTTGGGGGCGGAGAACACATTGAACTTAATACTTGGTTATAAGAATCCTCATTCTTAAGAAGAACCATTAGATCATCGATAATTTTATTGAAAGTTTTTTCTTCTTCAAAATAACTCATTATAATAACTCCAAGACTAATATTATACGAGAAACGATTTCTCTAATGTTAAAATTTTACTGTAAATCTCTTGATTATTTGTTACAGAAATTCCTTCTTTTATTCCTAAAGATATTATTTTTCCGTTCAAGAAATCTATTTCTGTTTTTCTTTTATTCAAGATATCGGTTAGCATTGAGCTTGTATTCTCCCCCGTTTTTTTGATTATATCGAAAGTCATTTTGATAGGATTATCAGATAATAATTCTATTTTCAGAGCTTTAGTTACAGCCCAAGCTTCCTCAGCTAATGATATAGCTTGATTCCGTAGAGTTATCTGATTGTAAATTTCCTTGTTTTTCACTTGGTGAATTGCTGTCAGAGGATTTAATGCGCAATTAACAATTGTTTTTGTGAAAACAGCTCCTTGTATATTAGATTCAATGAATGCGTCAATTCCCGATTTTCTCATTATTTCTACAATTTTTCTTGCTTTTTGTTCATCAGCAGCGGTTTGATAACCGATGTATGTCTTTCCTTCTCCAGTAAAGTCAATAACTCCAAGTTCAGGTTTACAAACACCTATTGTAGTTATTCCTCTTAAAATAGTGTTTTCGGGAAATATTTTTCTTAGTATATCCTCTGTACCAATTCCATTTTGAATTGAAATTAAAATTGTTTCAGGATTTATTATGGACTGAATTTGGTTTGCAGCAGTTTCAGTTTGATGTGCTTTTGTTGTGAAGAAAACATAATCGATTTTCTGGTCAAATTTTGCTAGAATTTCTTTAACTTTTGGGATTGTATCAACTGCTTTAACAGGCACCACTTGATTAATCAAGCCTTTAATTTTGAGACCAGATTCATTGATCTTATCTATATGTGATTTTCTACCAACCAATAGAACATCAAATTTTTCTGAAGCTATTAAACCCCCAAATAAACTACCAACACTTCCGCTCCCCATTACAATAAGCATAATTTCACCCTTCATAGGAGTACTCGAGAGAAGGGAATGTTCCATCTTCTACTTCTTCTGCATATTTCTTTGTAGCTTTAATTATTTCCTCACGAAGATTTGCATAAGTTTTTACAAATTTTGGTTTTCGTCCAATTGTGCAACCAAGCATGTCATAACAAACTAAGACTTGCCCATCACAATGAGGTCCAGCACCAATCCCTATTGTTGGTATTTTGATTGCTTGAGTTATTTTCTTTGAAACGTCATGTGGGATTGCTTCTAAAATTATTGAGAAGCATCCCGCATCTTCTAATTGCTTTGCAGATTGGAGGAGTTCTTCTTCAGTAAAGTAGGATTCAGGTTTTCCTTGTACTTTGTATCCGCCTAGTTTGTAGGCAGATTGAGGGATTAAACCAATATGTCCTTGGACGGGAATTCCAATGTCAACCATTGCTTTAATTTCCTTTATTCTTGTTTCACTTGCACCTTCTAATTTTACCGCTTCAGCATGACCTTGTTTTATGAGTTTCCCGGCGTTAGCTATGGTTTCATCTATAGTTAAACCATAACTTAGGAAAGGCATGTCACCAATAACTAAACTATAATTTTTCGCTCCTCGTGTAACAGCTTGACAATGACGAATAGACATATCTAAAGTAACTTCTAAAGTTGTTTCTGCCCCGTATACTGTTTGGCCCATTGTATCCCCAACTAAGAGGATATCAATTTTTGCTTCATCAAAAATAGTTGCCAAGCTAAAATCATATGCGGTTAACATAGTGATTTTTTTGCCCTTCTTTTTCATTTTCTGAATATCAAATGCTGTTAGTTTTGGCATATTTATCCTTCCTTTAGTTGTTGTTTAGATAGCTCAAGTAATCTGGAGGACATGAATTTAACGCTTTCTTTTAGCATGTAATTATTATCATAACTCTTTATAATTGAAGCTAATTTTTCCTTGGTATGTTTTTTTAATTTGTCTGCTAGCTCAACCATTTCTTGCGTTGCTCTTCTTACATGATTTACTATTGTTATATCACTCCAAACAGAAGTTCTTGAGAGTGGGTTCAAATCAACACAGATAACAGTTTTACCCATTTTTTTCAAAGCCATTGTTCTATCTCCATCTTCGAGTGGAACAAAGACTACATCTGCAATAAAGATACCATCAGGATCTACTATTCTTCGTTTATGAGTTATTTCCGGTATTGTCTTTGCCTTTTTCCCAAGGTTTACTCCTAATACTTCTTTTGCACCTGCATTTTTTAGAACAGTTTCTATATTTGTCTCTCGCTCTTTTGTACGGTGAAAAAGATTCACTTCTAGTTTTGCGTTGGTTTTTTCAGCAAGTGCAACCAATTCATTTGGACAAATGATAGCTACATTTCCATTAATGGAAAGAACTGGGTGTTTAGCTAAAAGCAATGTAGCTACTGCAGCTTCTTCTTGGATTAAAGCATACTCAGGAGTTTTTTCTCCTAAAAGATAATCAAAAGCTTCTCCTCTACCATGAGCAATTAAACCCGCTTCTGCAACAATTTTTTGATGCATTCCCTCAATGATTTCATGTCTTTCCTTCAAAGAAAGATAGCGAGGGTGATCGGGTGGTATTTCAGACATGGAATTACACCATTATTTTTTAATCAAATACTTTTGTATCCAAAACGATTGGACCCAAATTTGATATGGAATCAATCCAAATTTTAGCATTTGGGTCGTAATTATCTATAATATTACTGCATTCTTCTAAGTCATAAATATCTCCAACTACGAATAATGAATCTCCCAACATAACCATACTTGCAGAGTAATCATCTTCCCTTAGATAGGTAATTAATTTCTTTAGTTTTTCAGACATTAAACCCGTCTTATCTGCAAATTCAAAGCTAACTCGTAAAAATTCTTCCACTGTTGGATTTTCATTTAATTCTTGTAGTAGTTGATTTGAGTAGCGATTTATTTTTTCAATCATTTCAGGGCTGGTAATAATGTCTTTTGTAGACATTGTCCCAATAGAAGCTACAAGGATTAATTCATCAATAGGCCAAGGGAATTCCTTGATTACGCCCACTCCTGGAGCACCGGGTTCTAATCTTATTTCTGCTCCTCCTTGTAGTTGGGAAATGACATCACCAAGACCTGTTCGACAAACTACTTCTGCTTTATGAGCTATTTTCCCTAATTCTTCTTTTGATTTCTTTGTTTCAAAAAATTCGTTTAATGCAAAAGCAGTGCCAAGAGCTCCTGCACCACTTGTTCCAAAACCAACCTGTATTGGTAATGGACTTTTGTGTTGAATAATTAAAACTGAATCTTTAATTTGATCAGTGAAACTCTTTGCAACTTCTAAACTAACTACTCCGTCTATTTTTTGGTCATTAAAATATACATCATGAATTCTATCATTGATTTCTTTAAGAAAAATTCTTGTAACAACACGTTTACTTATAGAAAAACCAGCAC
>JAHLVZ010000006.1 GCA_019058165.1 Candidatus Heimdallarchaeota archaeon | reverse complement strand
TTTTCTTTTCCTTTATTGATTGTCTCTATTATTCGTACTTTCCCCACTTCTCGAGTGTTTTTAAGATGAGTACCCCCATCCGCTTGTAAATCTAGACCAACAATCTCTACTGTACGAACTTCTTTGATTTGCGGAGGTAGGAGATTAATTTTTGTTCGAATTAAATCTGGAATTTGAAATGCCTCTTCCCGAGGAAGAATTTTGATAACTACATCTCGAGCAGCTGCAATTTCTTCAGCAACACGTTTCTCGATATACTCAACTCGTTCCTTAGAAAAATCAGCGAGATTGAAATCCATTCGAGCTTTCTCAGGAGACATATTTCCTCCTGTAACACTTGCACCAAATTCTTTCCATACGAGTCCACAGAGAATATGAAGCGCAGTATGATAGCGCATAATCTTATACCTTCTCTCCCAATCAATTTCGCCTTTTACTTTAGAGCCTACTTCAGCGTTGACGGATCGATCAACTCTGTGATAATATTCACGTTTATCATCCCGACCAATTTTTAAAACGGTATATTCCTCATTTTTAATGGTGAGTTTTCCAGTATCGTGTGGTTGTCCACCTCCTCCAGTAAAGAATGCAGTTCGATTCAAATATACATTCAATCCATCTTTTGAAATATCTGTAATTGTTGCTTCAAATTCCTTAAGATAACTATCAGTCATATATAACATAGGTTAAATAACAACATTAAAAATAATAAATTATTGGATTTGAAAAGTAGAATTTCGAGCGAATTATCACAAATAAATTATTTAAATAATTTTAGTCTTCAGTTTCATTAGTTTCTACTAATCTATGTTTATAGTTATCTTCGCCAATTGTTATGAGTAGAAGTATTATTGTAAATATTAATGATATACTTAGATAAATTCCAACACCTATAAGTGTCCAATAAATCCAAATCGGGTCTTTGAAATTTACTGTTTCACCACTATTGGGAGTCAATAAACCTGCAATAAACATTATGACTTCAAAGACTAACGGTATGACAAAAAAGAAAACAGAAAATCTTTTCAGTAATAATCCATATCTTCCATGTCTTTTAATTAATCGTTTTCGACGTTCTTTAAGTTTGAGCCATTTACCTGAAAGAAAATGATCCAAGATTCCTGGATAACCAATTTATGTTTTTTACCATTAAAGGCCAATCAATCCAATTCAGTATTCATTCTAGTAAGAAATTCAAAATTATTTTTTCAATATCCCAAAAAATAATAGGAGGAAAAAAAGAAAAATGAATGAAAAACTAACTGCCAAATTAGAATCACTAGTTTCCAGCCTACAAAAAAAAGGAGATAAGTTGATTGATCCAACACAAAGAAAAACCAATGAATCACCTCGAGACGTTTTACAGGAGATATCCGAAATCCTGCAAAAGATCGCTGCAATAGTTATTACTCAAAAATCAGAAAAAATAACCATTAAGAGTAATAAGACAAAGAAACTCAGAAACACTCGAGTAGATTGGGAAGACGATTACCAAAAGCGAAGATTAGCTGTTAGATTACAAATAAATCATTTGGAATTTTTAGATCGCTTTGCAGGTTGGGGAAAAAGGTCTACTTTGATGAGAGAGTTACTAAGTGGTTTCATGGATCAAAAAGATTCTGAATTTGTTAAAGCAATTGAACGAGGGAAAAAATTAGAAGAACAAACTAAAGAATCAACTTTAGCGGAAAGCTGATCTTACTAAATTCCTCGCCAATTCTCTTTTTTTTCGTTAAATTTGCATGTAGAATAATGTCGTATAAAATACGATATTATTTTTTGTTTGTTTTCTGCTATAAATTTAAATACTAACGATTACTAATTATTACTAATGGTGTTAATGAATGGCTAAACCAACGTTTACCCGGAAATTAGTAGATAATCATGGAAGTTTACAGGTGAATATTCCCGCAGAAATCGTAAAAGCATTGGACCTGAAAAAAGGAGATTCTTTAGTGTTTATCTGGGAAGATGGATCATTTACTTGTGAGAAAATGAAACGTTTAGCGGATTAATACCCGATATTACTCACCTGGAGTTAAAACAAATGAGTAAACCAGATACTAATCTTTCGCCTGATAAAAAGGGTGAAAGCAAAAAGAAAAAGCTTTCTGAAACTGATGATATTGGATTAATTGAATTCAATATGAAAATTCCAACAGTTTATTACGATTTTTTTAGTGCAGTAATTAATCTTTTGGAATGGAAATATGATCATGTTATTGAATACTTTGAGAAGCAATTAGTTGACGCTTTAGCAGCTGATCTGAGAAGCAATGCAAGCTTATCTCTGCCTGAAACATTGATTCGGAAATTCGAAGAAACAAAGGATCTATTCTGTTCTCAACGTCAATTAGGTGATGAAAAATGATAGAGATACCCATGGCCAGATTCTTAGAGTTGCGAGAAATGGAAAAAATTGTTTGCGAGTCCTGTAAGAAAATAATTCGAAAAAGAATTGACTCTACTTTAGATGAGATGAAGGAAAAATTTGGTGAAGACTTCACTATGCAGGAGGAAAGCAAATGACAGCTCTTCCCTTAACCGACCTTGAAAAAGGAGTTTGCAAAAAAATTATTCGTAAACAAATTAATACTGCAATTAATACACTCCACACGATACGGAACGAATTATAATCAGGACATCAATTCTCTGAGGATGAAACACTCATCCTAGTACTTTTCTTAATCTACGTCGACAAATTCTTCTGGCAGCATAAATAATTATTATCTTTCACTAGAGCAGAGCGAAAAACTCTTCTCGAGTGATTCTTTAACTTTATATTGGAGAAATAAGTATGAATACAGAAAATCAAGAACTAACAGATATGGTGGAAAAATACATTTACATTAGAAAACAACATACAAAATGGATGAATATATATTATCTTAATTTTTGTCCTTGTATTAGTTGTCCAACTTTATTTGTATTACTAATTTTTACTGTCATTAAATTAGGCAAATACAACTACTCAATTAAAGCATTACATGAAGAATGTTTTCAAAAAAGCTTAGATGGCATTGATAAAGATAAGTATGCATGGATATATCAATATATGATGAATCAAAAAACCTGGCTTGGATAGAGAAAGAATTAGCTGCAGGTTCTATTATTATCTTTCACTCGAGTAGAGAGTAATACTTTTCTCGAGGGATTGGTAATTAAAAATTAATTCTATTAGTTGGTGAAATTATTGGATGAATCCAAATCAAAAGAAGAACGTTACAAATATCATAAATTAAAATATAGGACATTTGCAGAGATTTCAAATAAAACAGGACTCAGTAATTTTGGAAAGAGATAGAAAAGATTTTACTCAAATAGATGTTTTACGTAATGAACGTAAAAACGATAATGATTCAATTAAGAAAGTATTTATTGTTAGTGATTCTGTTCCATGTTCTGAAAATAGGACAGGTGAGAAAGCAAAAGAAAGACAAATAAGGAAACCAATTAAGGATCTTATTCCTTCCAATTTGGGAGGAACAGAAGAAGAACAATACAGCATGAAATACAGATTGCTCGAGATATAGTGATTAGCTATAAGAACGCTATATACTGTGAAATTCCATTAATTATTATTAGATATTTTTTTGTTGTTACTAGTATTATTCATAAATAACAGGTCTGTTTGCATAATCCCACATTCACGATAACTTTTACACTTGTTAAACATTGAAATAATAATTCATAATTTTTATCATAATTTGATTGAGTAATGAAAAATTATCTATTCCGCAGAAGGAAAGTAAATTTTTATGATATCCTCTAAAGCATGTTTTTGTTGCAGCAATTTCAAATGTTCATCGGAGAATTCTCTTGCAATTGTTTTCAAACCGATTCTCTCAGCTATCCTTTGAACGTTCACTAGTAGGATTTCTAAGTTTTGTTGTTTTGTAACGTCTGGTAAAATTTGTTGCTGTATCCATAGTGTTAAAAGACGGATGTTGCTTGCTTTTATTCGGTAACCTATTAAATCATTTTCATTTCCAAATTCTAGTATTTCTTTTGTTAAAACATTTAATTCTTCTAAAATCTCACTCTCACCAGATTCTAGATATTCATATAAAAGAATTCTACATAAATAGTACCTTGCTTCATAGGTATCTGCTATATTCCTACTCCAATTATCAATTAAATCATTGAGAATAATCTTAGCCTTTGTGTAATATGATTGAGATCCCCTTTTGATATATATTTGAGCTTCTGCCAGATGTTTGTAATCAATCCAATTTGTTTCCTCACCAAATTCAGAATTCTGAGAACCTATTATCTCAAGATATTTATTGGCTTGTGAAATGTCATCTTGAGAAAGAAATACCTGTATAAGCTTGTAATAAGCCCACCCAAGAATATCATAACGTTTTATTCTATTGAAAAGGGTTAAGCCCTCCAGAGTATTCTTTTTAGCTAATGAATAATCACCCTTTTCCAATAATAACGGAACTAAATATAACAAATAAACTGTTACTCGGTAATCATCTTTATATTTCTCAATGAATGGTCTCAATTTTTCCAAATATTCAAGTGATTGATTAAGTTCTCCTTTGTAATAGTACACTCTTCCAAGATAATAATAGCAATTCAAAATAAGATGACTAATTTCAAGCTTATTATAAATCTCTAAACTTTCCTCAAAGAAATCAATAGCCTTTGTAATATTTACCATACCAAAATTGAGCAAACCAAGTAATTCAAAGGTTTGTCCAATTCCTCTTTGAAAATTTAATTCTTCAAAAATTCTTAAAACTTTTTTCGCATAGTATAATCCCTTTTTGTAATTCTTGCGAAGAAAATGAATGTATCCAAATTCCAGAAGAAGAAATGCTTTCTCTTTGGATACATGTTTTTGTTCACTCTTTGATAAATTTCGGATTATTTTCAATCCAAATTCAATTACTTCAATTGCATCATCTAATTGATTCTTAAAATTTAAGGCAAATGACTTGTAATATAATAATTGAAGTAGTTCTTTTACCATCTTTTCATTTGCTGCAAGATCTAAAGAAAAATCGATTTTCTCTAAAACCTCTGTAAAATCATACAATCCATTTAACGTTTCAAATTTAAGAAGATTAAATAGGATTTTGTCTTTTGATATTAGATGTTCATATTCTATCTTAGACAAAATTGATTTTGACTCAATGAAGTGTCCCTTTTCTACTAACAAAATTAATTCTTCAGTTAAGACACTATTCAAAGATGTTTTTCCCCGATTTAACCGTCTAAGCATTAATTATAATTCAAAGAGATATTACTCTTAAATAATTTTTCTTCTGAAGAAATGGTGATGAGCCAAAGAACGAAAGGGGTTTCAATACTCTGGCTCATCGCGGTAGATGGATGGCAAATTCGCAAACATCGTCCCTCGAGAGGGATTCTGTATGCAATCGTTATTTCAGGGTTGATGCCCTGATGAAAGTGATAACTGTGATATTATCTCAGACCATTACATGATTTCATGATCTTTAGAGCAAGCCTCATTGTTTTGAGAGCACTAGTAATGTCTTGAGAATTATATTCTGCTAATTCATATGCTTTTAATCGAAGCTTCTGAGCATCTTTTGGTTCCTCAAATTCCTCTAGAAGTTTATTATACTCGCTAACAATTTTGCTCAAAGTTTTAGATTCCTTGCTATTTGCAGGAAATGTTAAATGATATTTTGCTTCAATATCTTCAATAGCCATAAATTATTCACCAAATGAATTCACAAGCGATTTTTTTTCTTTCTCTTTTGTGAATCATTTACTTGATATTCTCATGAGCTATAAAAAAGCTTCTCATAAGTTTGAGAAATAATTCTGAAAATAATGTAATGCTTTATAAAGTTTAAAGGTAAAAATAATAGTAGTAATTGGTGACTTCTCTTCAAGAAAAGGAAAAAATTCTTGGTTGATAATTTAACTTCAAATTTGATAAAGAAATTATTCGGAAGGAGAAAAATAAAGTGAATGAAACAATAAAGATTTTACAAAGTTTAAGATCAATTCGGAAATTCTCTGACAAGAAGATTTCAAAAAAGGATTTAGAGATAATCATAAATAGTTCTATTCGAGCAGCAAACGCTTCAAGCAGACAGAATTATTCCATCATAGTTGTTGATGAAAAAGAAATCCTTGATCAGATGTTCTACGGGGCCAATATAGGTCTTGTTTTTTGCGTGGATTTTAATCGGTTAATAGACACGGCAAAACACTTGAACTATGATTATGACCCAAAGAATATCCGATTATTTATTACAGGTTCTATTGACACTTGTCTTGCTGCTCAAACTGCTGCAATCGCTGCGAAATCGCTTGGTATAGATTCTATTTTTACAAATAGTGTTCATCGAGCGAAAATGGAAGATGTTTACAAGCATTTCAATTTACCAGAAAAATATTGTTTTCCATTGATAGCCTTAGGATTAGGATATGCAAAAGAAGAACCAGAATGGAAAAAAGGTCGATTATCAGGTCCAGGCATCATTCACACTAATAAATATCAAAAACTTTCATCCGAAGAACTTGACCAGCTCGTTAAGGATTATGATGATCAAGAATTGAAGTTAGGTGCACCAGCCGCAGGATTATCAGAAATGGGTTTTGAACGATATTTGGATTGGTTCTTTACAAAATGGAATCGTCCTTTCCCAGAAGAGAAAATAAACGAACTATATGACATCTTGAGGAAGGCTATGTTTTTAGTCGAAAAATAAAGAGGTGCGCAAATGGAATATAAATTCATAAAAGGAATAATTAATGCTCTTGGATGTCAGAATGTCTTAAAAGTAGATTTTAGTCCGAAAAAAACCTGCAACTTTGATTGTATCTATTGTATTGTTGGTCGCACAACAAAATGGACCATGAAACGAACTGAGTTCTATCCAGTCGAAGAGGTATTTTCTGAGATAAGTAATTACATTGATCATAATGGAACAGTAGAATACGTTTTACTTACAGGCAGTGGTGAACCTGCTCTCTACAGTGGGTTTGGTGAGCTATCAGAAAAAATCAGAATTAATTTTCCAAACATTGGAATAATCGCCTACACAAATGGAACTTTGTTGAATCGTAAAGATGTTCAGAAAGAATTTGCAAACTGCAATGTTCTTGGCTGCAATCTAAACAGCGTATACGATGAAGAATTCAAAAGAATATGTAGACCACTTAAGGATGTTCGATTACAAGATACATTGAATGGTCTTAAGGAATTTAGTAAACATTTCAAAGGAATCCTAAAATTTGATACTAAATTTGTTAAAGATCTGAATGATACTGAAAGGAATGTTCTAGGATTAATTGATTATCTGAAAGAAGTACAACCTAATAATTATACAGTAATTAGTAAAAAGTATAAAGGACAAGAATTGACAGAAGAATTTACTTCGTTTATTACGGAAACAATGAAAGATTTACCCTTCCCGGTAGAGTTGTATCTTTAATCCTAACAAATAGTATGCCCTCTGGTTTTATCTTGAATGTGGAAAAAATAGAAAACCAAAATAATTCTACTCGGTTATAAGGTCAACATAATTTCAGTTAATTTTTCTTCAACTTTCCATAAACGACCTTTAACCCAACCACAACGATCCATCATTGCTCGATAGGTGTTTTCATTCGAGAAATCTTCATGGTAAAGGGCGGCATCTGTTAATTCTCGATAAATCCCCCAGCGAATATCATCAAGTTTTTTCATCTTAATCTCTATTAATTGCTCCAAGAGTTTCTTTAGTTTCTTATCATCATCTGAAGCAATACGTTTCTGCAACATAGTTTCAAGTTTAAAGTAGAGATATTCAATTCGATGATAAGTTGAAACAGCATCGTTTCTCGCGAACCACATTTCAATTATCTTGGAATGGGGGAAAAAGACGTTTATGCTTCTAGCCCAAGTTGTAACTTCTTCGGTTTGATACAATTGAGCATTCTTCTTATTTCGTTTTACAACCTCTTCGGCTCGAGATAAATGAACATTCGCTTTCTCTGCATTTGTAAGAAAGTACTCAAGAAATCTGAAGGAATCTGCTCCTCTATGATGACCAAAACACTCAAGGTCACAACCAATTGCTACCGGACCATTTTTCTTGTTAATAGTCTCGAGCATCCATTGTCCATTTGGAAAGGCATTATCTGAGAAATGCCAACTAAGTGCTCGATTTCTAGGAATAATAAAGATATCTTTTTCTGTTTCGAGTTTCCAGATACCTTCCACATCGTCAGTATAGAAGGCACCATGCATACCTTCTATGATAGAATAATCGATATCAAGCTCTTGGAGGAGATGGTTCTTGTGAGTAGAAAAAACTAGTTCCGGTGGGAATAAACCTCTCATTTCTTTTCCAAACATCTCTTTCACCATTTTTCGATGGTGATAAAATTGTTCTTTGATAAACCCATCATCGGTAAAAACGATTGGAGCATGATAGAAAGGAGATAGTAAGACTTCAACAACCCCTTGATCAATTAACTCTCCTAAAGTTGAAATCAAGAAATCATTATGAGTTCGTTCAAACCATTGAATTACACTACCAGTTAAAGAGAGATTAATTGAGAACTGGTTATCCTTACTTAAATCTGAAAGCATTTTAAACATAGGACCATAACTTTGCCAAGTAATTTCCTTCACAATAAATTTTTCGTTATAATAAGGTTGATGGCCATGAAGGAATAAAACACAATCAGTCAAAATTTGAAATCTCCTGAATTCATACAAATGCCATTTAACATACTATGTATCATCAATTTACAATTAATAGGATAAGAACATTTTCCTTTAAATTTAATAAACAAAAACTAACCACAAATTTCTAATTTTCTAATAAAAAGAATTGAAATAGGATAGATTGTTATAATTCTAGTAGTGAATAAAATGACAGAAACAAGTAGTGATAAACGAAATGTCAAGGAATTATCAATAACATTACTCGAGATAGCTGACTGTAATTTATTGTTATCTACAATTGGACTGGAAAAGGAACAAGTGCTGAAACAAATAGGGAAGGAAGTAAATCATATAGCTTGGATTGTTGGCCATTGTGCTTCACATATGGATATTATCTTTGGAGAATTATGTCAAGGAAAACGACAGCTAACAGAGGAAGAAAGCATAATTTATGCCTATGGAGTTTCAAAAGATAAAATAAACAAAGGATTACCAACTTCATTCAAAGATCTAGTGGAAAGTTATCTGAAAATACGCGAAGAGGCATTTGACTATTTAAACAAATTACCAGAGGAGAAATATCGAGAAGTACCAGAAGCAGATGCTGGGAAACAAGTAAAGGAGTCAATTATGCAAGTAATTCAAAGAGTAGCATTACACTATATGGGACACATGGGACAAATAATACTCATTCGTAGAGCTATTGGAAATCCTGGATTTGGATTCGTTGCCGGTATGTCAAAAGAAAACCGAG
This sequence comes from Candidatus Heimdallarchaeota archaeon, assembly GCA_019058165.1. Lineage (GTDB taxonomy): Archaea > Asgardarchaeota > Heimdallarchaeia > JABLTI01 > JABLTI01 > JABLTI01. The sequence goes on along the minus strand of JAHLVZ010000006.1, from coordinate 50,910 downwards.
AAAAAAGAATAGATCAATGGATGAAATGGTGGGAAGAAAACAAAGAGAAGTTTTCTTGAATTCAAGAGTAGTCTGAATAGTTTTTATATTCTTCACGAATGTTAAATTAGACATTTAGAGGGAACTGACTGGTATGATTAATACTGTTTTAGGGCCTATTTCTGAGGATGATTTAGGCGTAACACTCATGCATGAGCATATTTTAGTGGATCTAGAAGGTATAAATATGGTTAAGAAAACTTATACAACTGATGAAGTTGTTGATTGTGTTTTACCATATTTGATTGATGTGAAGAACAAGGGTTGTTCAACTATTGTTGAAGCTACTCCTAATGGACTTGGTCGTGATTTAGAAGTTTTAAAAGGGTGTGCAGAAAAATCCGGATTGAATATAATCACATGTACTGGTGCTTGGGATGGTTTTAATGTTAAAGGAAAAACTGTTCCAAAAGATATTAAGGAAAAATCAGTTGATGAGATTGCTTCAGTATGGATAAAGGAATTTGAAGAAGGAATAGATGAGACAGCAATAAAACCAGGTTTTATTAAAATGGCACTTGGGGATGAAGGAGAAGTATTTCCATTACAAGAGAAACTGCTTCGGGCGGCTATAAAAACAAGTTTGGATACAGGTTTTCGAATTCAATGCCATGTTTGGAGTAAACCTAGTGTTAGACGTACTTTTGATATTTTAAGGGAAGAGAAATTACCATTTGATAATTTTATCTGGGTTCATGCAGATGTAAGGATGGATTTTCCGTTAATATATGAAGTCGCAAAGGAAGGAATGTGGATAGAATTTGATGGGATAGCAGGTGCAAAATCTTACAAAAAATATCCTCCAGTAATAAAGAAAATGAGTGATGAGAATATAATTAGCAAATTACTATTTGGTCAAGACTCAGGTTCCTTTAAGATAAAAGAGAACAAAGAAGAAAATGAAACTCAAAATATTCGCCCATATGCAACATTCTTTGACAAATTCGTTCCGTATTGTGTAAAGGAAGGAATAGATCAAGAATTAATCGACAAAGTAATAACTGAAAACTCAAAAAGAGTTCTCACTCTCAAATAAACTCAAAAGAAATGATGGGAAGAAAACAAAGAAGAGTTTCAGAGTTTTCTAAACATCAACATTTTATTTCTTGAAAAATCTCTTTCGAAAACTGTTTGATTCGAGAAATTCATTTTCTCAACTTTATTAATTGATAATTTAAATCTTAATGTATTGATTTCACCAGATGAGCTGGGAATTCTCATTAGTGAAGATGAGAGATTATTGAGGAATTCAAAATTCCAGGTATCAACATGGGAAGAAACTGCTACAGTTCTTTGTTGCTTTCTATCACTTAGCAAAAGAAAACCAACTAAAATTTCATCACTATAGATTGAATAAATCAATTGTCTTTCTTTTTGAATGATTTTTTTCATTGAAGCATAGTAATCCGGATAACTAATCCATTCAAAATACTCTAAACCAGCTTTACCAGATACCGCTTCAATCTCTCCTAGAACAAATTGTTTCAGTATTACCATTAAGTTACTATCATTGAAGTTATGCTTTCTGAGTTCTAATGAGTTTGTTTCGCTGGATTGGATTTTTTCAACCATAATTGATAGATAAGTGATTCCTTCACCAACTCTTCTATAACCAAGCTTTTCATAAAGTGAGATAGCAGATGAATTATTGTCCATTACAACTAAAGCTAGAAAGCTTTTTTTCAATTCCGAAGCTCTTGTGTCTGAAAAAGTCATTAGTGCTTTTCCAATACCTTGTTTTCTGAAAGCGGATTCAACAGCAATAGTGTAAATGAATAATTGATCACTGCGATCTTTACTTAAGGAAAGTATACCAGCAATTTCATCATCTTTAATGTAAAAATAATTTTCAGCTTTAATTCTGAACCATATAAACATCAAAAACCTGATGAAAAAATTAGTTTGAGAAATTTGAGGATCGTGACTCATGTTTCGAATCATAGATTTTTTAAATTTTGACCATTCATACCATCTAACTTTTCTAATCTCAGATTTCATTTCTTCATCACTCTATTCAGAATGGGGAAACGAGTTAATAAACATTTGATTTTGAGTTCTATTTTTTAAAATATAGATGGTTTTCCTTAAAATAAATAACATTGCAAATAGCAGAAACAGAAGGCTTGCTCAGATTCAAGAAATGACAAGAATCTCATTAAAATCGAAAGTATTTTATAGTTCTATTAAGCAGAAGAAAGTGCACAACCTTGGAGTGGTAGTGTAGCCAGGCAGCACGGCAGGCTCCAGAAAAAGTAAACAAAAATACTGACCGTTCGGAATGATGTAATTTTGGAGCGGTGCTCTCTTTAGAGAAACTTGCTGGTCGGGAGTTCAAATCTCCTCCACTCCACTTTTTTATCTTATTTTTTTGTTCTACTCTTTATTCCAGATCTTTCTCTTAATTGTGCGAAGTGCCCTATTGCGTGGTAGATGTTTTGCATAATTGCTTCTTTTACTGTTGCTTTTTCTCCCCATGGGAAAGTAAACTCATCATCTAGTTGAGAATCTGTTATTGATTCTATTGCATTAATCATTCGATTAACTGCTCTCTCTAAATCTGCTGTAGGAACATTAGTAGGGACGAATGAAGGAATAAAAGCTAAAATAAGCTATTTTTAGGAAAATTTTTTGTGAAATTTCTGAAGCATTTTTCTATTAAGAAATTATTAATGATTAAAAGATAAAAAACTTAATTCTAAGAATAGAAAAGACTATTTTTTTATCTTTAAATTCTCAAGCTATACTTAAATCAGATTTCATAATTCTAAATAATTTAATTAGAAATTTTATTAGGGTGATTTTATGAGAAAAAAAATTACAATCCTTTGTTTATTCGTAGCAACTTTATTTGTTTTTGTTGCTACTGCTGAGTTAGTGATTGGACCTATTGGTATTGGTCCAATAGATCTGGATCCTGGAGATGGTGGGGGTACACAAAACAGTTTACCCTACTTTGTCCAAGGTCATATTTACAAAGAAAATGATGAAGCTTTTGCGGGAATTTCTGTTAAAATAACAGGACCTGATGGGACTGTTAAAACTGTAACAACAACTTCTGGTGGATTTTATGCTAGAATGTTTCTCTATGAAACAGGTGGTTACAAAACTTTCAATATTAAAGTTGTTGTTTCCGGTTATAAAACCACCAGTAAAGATTTCTCTCTTAGAGAAGAAGATCAATCTAAGGACTTTAAATTAAAAGTCTGGCCCTATATTAGTACAGCAATTAGCAGCTTTGGTCTTAACAACTCTCTATATGATGTATATAGTGCTCATACTCTAGCTAGATATTGGGAAATAACTATTAGTACATATGATCCTGAATTAAATGATATAAATCGTGAAAAGGGAGATTATTACTTCTTTCTGGGAGTTTATGAAATCTATAATGTAACTTCAGGAAAATTCAAAGCAAAATTCTATTTCAGATTGGATTTGTGGCAAGATACTGATCCTGCATTTAGAACAGAGTATAATTTTCTAGGCAATGTCAAATTCAGTTGGACTGATTATTGGGTTCCAATGAGAAATGGTACAGCTATTTCTGAAAGAGATAATGAACATAATGAAACTCTTGATTTTGGATATAAAAGCATCTTTCATAGATGGATGACTTACGATTGGTGGATCGCAGAATATTCAAGTAAAGAATATAGCGCAGGAACATTGGGTGTTGAAGCAGCAATTGTAGATGCCAGTTTTGACTACGGAGAGCAACCAGGAATAGATGATCCGGATCAAGGTATTTTTTCGATGGATAGCTCAAATTTAGTAGGAGCACGAATCAAATTTTCGATAAATCATCGAGATTATGGTGAACCAGGATTATTTGATTTAGGGACAAGAACCTATTTCTTTGGAACAAATCATGGCATAACACTTGCAAATTGTTCATTTACAAAGGCAAAAGATTCTTGGCTTGTTGCTGCTGGAATACCTTATTAAGGCAAGGTATTCTTGCCTTTCTTTTTTTTAAAAAAAAAAACTTGAAGATGAAAGGCTCTAAGAAGAAAAACCCTTAGTGATTTTTCTCATGAATCACCCTAGTGAACATTTTTAGAGTACATCAATTCTTAACCACTAATATTCGATTTCTCAAAAATTCACTCTACAATTCTTCTATAAGTTGGAGTGTTTGGATCCTTTTCTGGCAGACCGTAGGGAAGATAATCTGCTATTATTTTCGAAACCTCATCGAACCCCATTTCAGGTTGATAATTAGCCATCACTCGCTTCAAGCCCTGGTGTATTTGACTAGAAGGAAACTTGCATGCAATGAATCCTGCGAATTTCCCTGGTTTATCAAGAATAAGTGAATATTCTCCTAAATCGATTTCACGTGGAAAAACTTCTTCACCAATTATCTCGGTAGCAAAAGCAGCTATTGCAGTAGCAATTCCTGAAACAAGGTGTTCATTTATTTTATGAGTGGTTTTGAAGAATCCTTGATAGAGATTTAGACCATGCTTAATTTTCCCTTCCAAAAGCAGTAATTCAATTTTTTGATTATTGGATAACTTTTCCTTATCTGTTTTTTCAAGTAATTCTGATGCTAATTGAAATTCATTTTTTTTGATTAATACATCGATTTCTTTTAGTTTATTCCTTTTCATAATGTCCAAAAATTCCTCAATAAAATTGATTTTGTGTTACTTATTAAATATGTGAATTTTTACATACTTATCTCTCTTGTGTTCAAAGTATTTATTTGAGAAATGATCGAAAAAAATCTTCTTAATTTTACTCGATAGGAAATCAAGGAGGGTATTTTTTTCTTTATTTTCTTGAAGCACACACTTAAAAAGGAAACACTTTACCACAATATAGTCTCTTTGGAGGGGGAACAAATAAATGAACAAGTTTGTCCCCTTGTCACACGAAATTAGATATGAACGATGTTTGTTATAATTGTGAGAAATAACATCCAAGAAGCAACATTGTGTACTACTGTACTAATTGCAAGAAAGTTTCTTGCCTGAGGGAATTAGAGGATATGGTAGAATCTTCTCTTACCCTTTGAATTCCATAAAAATTCTCTTTCCACATTTTTTTCACAAATTATGGATCTCTGATGAGCCTAGATAATTTATCTTGACAAGGGACTGTTCTGCTCATCTTCATTGATCCTAGCTTTACAATCTACTTTAATAGTAATTAATCTTTCATGACCATCACAATACTTAATTGTTTTGTAATCAAAGTTTAAATAGAGAGGGGAAAAAGACAACATAGAAAATTACGAAGAATTATTAACAACATTAAATTAATAGGACTTAATGATTTTTTCAAATAAAAAGAAAACAAAGAAATGTGGGGATATAAATGCTAGTCAAATTTGGTTTGAAAAATTTCAAAGGAATAGTAAACGCAAATTTGAACATAAAAACAATCACTATTCTAATTGGTGCGAATGGATCTGGAAAATCAACAATTGGACAGGCATTATTATTACTCAGACAATCCATAGAATTTAATCAACTTCATCCAAATGGTCAATTTGTAAAATTGGGAGAGATTAATGATCTGGTTTATAAAAATGACTTTTCTAACTCCATAGAATTTTCTTTTAAAAGAAGAATTGATGGTTTACAATTCTCGGAAAGGGAAGAATTACTACTTAATTGATACAAATTGGGTTTAGAGGGATTCAATGTCTAAGAGATCAAGACAAATAGAGACAGAAAAGTTTCAACGAAAATTTAAGAAATCTATTACTGAGATTAGCAGATTTCTTGATAAAATACCTGTGAGAGAGAGAACTATTGTCATTCAAGCTGAAGATTCAGAGGTTACTATTTCTGACATTGATATTGCTTTTGGAGTAATACATGAAGAGAATCAAATTATTTATGGTAAATGGATTTTAGATGTTAAAGTAAAAGAGAGAGAACCAATTATCGAGTTTCTCATTGCTAAGGAGAGCTTCAAGCTATTTTTTGATTATGAGTTTTCACCCGAACACCAATATTACGATTTTTTTGAAATTTTCCTAAATATTCTTACTATACAATGGTTAGTTGAACTTGATATAGTTGCAGGATTAAGTGATGCAAAGAAGATGGATATTTTTAAGCGAACCGGATTTCAAGATAAGGATTATATAAAACTGAGAGATTTCACCTATATTATACATCATAGTTATCGCAATGATATAAGTCCAAAATCTATTTACAATTACATTTTGTTTCTTTTAACAGAGGGTATCAATAAGGAAATATCGAAAAACGAACTCTTCGAGAAAATGTTGAAATGGTTTAAGAAACAATTCGAATTACAAGAAGTTGCTCTTCCTCTAACTATAACTAAAAGATACTTTGACATAATTAGTGAGTTATATACACTTGGCTTCAAAACCTCTGCAAAAAAAATCGGAGAGAAACTAGATTTAAGTTATAATGTTATCAATATTGATTTCAAACGCTTATATGATAAGTATTCAGTTAGTTGGCAGCAAAATATTAAGCAATACAAACTTGGCATTTATCCTTATTTTATTCGGATTTTTGTATCAAATAACGAACATCTTGAGACAACTAAGAAAGTCTTAGATCCTTATCAAGATAATATACCATTCCTTAATGTTGGTCGATTTGAAGAGGGTTCCGTAATTACAGCATATATTGAGTGTTCTCATCTCATTCATCAGCAATTAGAGTTTCAATTTGAGAAACTAGCTAAAAAGAAAGTAATTATAGACCATTTTTTCAGCATGATTAGAAGAAAGAGAATTTCTTCAGCGTTTGTTATTGATGAGGAATTGGAACACAACAAAGAAACCTATAATCAGTTATTGAATAATCCTGATAATTTTCCAATTCAAAAACTCATTTTCCTTGATGAAAAATATGATTTTACACCACCTGCTAGAAAGAGGAAATTAACTATAGATGAAAATGTATTATATTATCTTTCAATACTCAAAGGTCGGCATCTTGGAAAAGCTCATTATCTTTTTAGTCCAATACCAGTGATATTGGAGCTATGTGAAAAAAATAACATTAATACAGAGGATAATGCAGCTTTCATGTATTTTGTGAATCAACTTGATATTCGGTGTCGCAGGTTAGGATTACTTGATTATTACTTGTCGTATAATAATAATTTCTATTCAAGTGGATTATATTTAGAGCTATTTCTGGATCCAAATAGTGAGAAAGTAAGTAGGCTACTTGAAAAGCTAGAGAATTTTGTTGGATTAATTGTGTTAGAATTTCATGAGAGATTAATGATTATATTTCCGAAAAATGAATCTGACAAAGTGTTAATGGATTCTTTAAAGGAATTAATGTCAAAGGAAGATTTTCAATATAAAATGTATAATCAGATCGTAGACCCAAAATATCAAAGCAGAAATATCTTCTATCACAAAATAATTAATATTGAGAAGGATTAGTAACAAGTTCATTTTTGTCTGCTTTTCATTCCACATCTTTCTCTTAATTGTGCGAAGTGCCCTATTGCATAGTAGAGGTTTTGCATAATTGCTTCTTTTACCGTTGCTTTTTCTCCCCACGGGAAAATAAACTCAACATCCAGTTGAGAATCTGTCATTGATTCAATTGCATTAATCATTCGATTAACTGCTCTCTCTAAATCTGCTGTAGGAACATTAGTAGGGATGAATTTTAATGGTTCGTTTAAGAACCAATTTCCTGCATCTTCAAAGATGGCTTGTAATGTATGATTAAACGTTTCCCTTATTGTAAACTCCTTAAGAGTGATTTTAAAATTCCAAGCCTTATCATTTTCTATTTTTTTTATAGTCTTGTAAGCTATTTTCTTGAAATATTGCCAACAATCGATATAGGTTTTGATTTCAGTCATAGTCCTCACATAGGAGAATATATACATTCATGATTATTACTTTTTGTTGCCAAAAAACTTTTTTTAGAATAGCTATTTTTTAAGACTTTGAATAAAAATCTTTAATATAGAATCATTTCTTGATAATGTTTGGAAATTCAGGAATGAGTTTTACATGAAAAATAAAATGTCTCCTACTATCTATGGTTTAATCTTTACTTTCTTGATAGTTAGTACATTAACTTCTTTGGTGACCAGTTCATCTATTGGTAAGATGGGATTAAACGATTTTCCCTCTATTGATTCTGATATTCATTTAGCATCTTTAACCAAGAGAAGTGTAAATGAAAAATCTATTCAGCCTAATGCAGATGCAAAATCATGGACATTCATGGTTTATCTAGACGGAGACAATGATTTAGAATCAGCAGCTATTTCAGATATTTACGAAATGGAAAGAGGCGGGGGAACAAACGTTGATATTAATGTAGTCATTTTAGTCGATCGTCATGATCAATACGATACAAGTAATGGAAATTGGTCTGAGGGGAGATATTATGAAATTTCTGATGATGTAACCGGTAGCATTGATTCTGTGTTGTTGAGTAATCTCGGGGAAGTGAATATGGGAGATCCAGCTATACTCCAAGCATTTCTTGAATATTGTTTTGTTAATTATCCTGCAGAATATTATTGTCTTGATTTGTGGGATCATGGGAATGGTATTTGGGGGTCTTGTTATGATTATACCTCTCCTGATAATGATCGTTTAACAGTTGATGAAATGCAATCAGCCATTGCAACAGCAACTAGTAATCAGGGTGAGTATATTGATGTAATTTCTTTTGATTGCTGTGTTATGAATATGATGGAAATTGTGTATGAATTGAGAAATCTCTGTGACTATGTAGTCGCTTCAGAAGAAAACATACCATTCGACGGATTCGATTATGAACCAATTATTGCCGGTTTACAAGCAAATCCCTCCTTAACACCATTAGAGTTTAGTCAGTTACTTGTTGATGAATATGGAATTCGTTATACGACTACAGCTGCAACTTGTCTTTCAGCGATCGATACATCAAAAATAGGGCAAATAGTTCCTTTAATGAATAATTTGGTTGGCAATTTAACAGAAGCGATTAACGATTATAATTACTATTACATGCTTTATTTGTCTAGGAGTGCAACTCGTTCATTCTCTGATGGAGCTTTTGTAGATTTGAAGCATTTAGCATTAAAAATTAATTACTATATTCATCTAGAAGATTTGACAGATACTACAGCAAATCTGATATTAGCATTAGAAGAGCTGGTTGCTCATAATTGGCAGCATGAAAGTTACCAAGGAACAGCACATGGTATAGCGATTTTTATGCCAATAACAACGTATCAGTTACCAGTAGATGCTTGCTATGATTATGCGAATAGAACAGGTTCTTTCGTAGGGATGGATTGGCAAATCCATACTCTTTGGGGTGAATTCTTACGAGCATATTATGATTATTCAAATTTAGCTCCACCAAATAGTCCACCTATGATAGGAAAGGGAACAGAAACATCAAATTATCTTTTAGATCAAAACTACCACAAAGAGTTCATTGTCAGCATAGCAACTGAAGGAGTCTACGAGTTTAACATGTTTTTATCCTCAGGTGATGTTGATTTTGAAATAGGAGCTAGCTTTTCACAAGGAATTGTAATCGTAGGAAGAAGTTGGTTAATCAATCCAGATGACGGCATGATAGAAACATGTAGATTGTTATTGACTCCAAATATTTACTACATTTTTATTCAAAGTATAGCAGCTTCCTCATCATTTTCTATCCTAATTGATGAGTACGAGATTCCAACAATAGAACTAAACACTCTCGAGACAACTGGTGGAGGTTCTTCAGAAGGAAACCCAACTGCTCATTATATTCAGGATCTTGGGCATTATTATACAATCAATTTGAATATTGATCAATTCACATTTGTGCTAAATAATACAGCAACAACAGATTATCAAATTGTTATATATGATGAGAATTGGAATGAATTAACAAGTCAAGCACCTGTTAGCATAGGGTTTGATATTGTCCTCGAGTATAATTGCACATCAGCAATAACAGTTTATGTTGAAATATACAGCACAGTAGGCGCTGGTAATTTTACTTTTGAAATACAAGGAACACCCACAAAAAGGAATGGATTATCTTCTTTGCTGCTTCTGTCAATATTAATCTCAGCTAATGCTATTATTTTGACGTTAAATTCTAGTGGAAAAAAGAGAAAACATAGGTGAAAATAAAGCTATGATGAATGTAGATTTAATGAAGAAAGTAGTCGATGATTTCGATGACGGAAAGGATGTTGTTGGAACTAGATTAATTAAAAGATGGAAGCATGATGATGGTTCACTAAAATTGTGGTGCTCTAGTTCTAATTTTATCTATGTCTTTCGAGAAAATGACAAACGAAAAATATTACGAGTTACTCCTGATGCAGAAAGAACAATAGAGCTACTGTTAGCTGAAAAGGATTTCACAGATCATTTAAGAAAGAAAGGCATTCCAATTCCTAAGCCAATTCCATCAAATAATCAAAACAAAATTGAAACATTAGATACAGATTTTGGGACATTCCATGGAGTTGTCTTTGATTTCATAGAGGGAGATTGTATTGATGACCATAATGATTTCGATGATGAGAGATTCGTAGAATGGGGTAGAATTCTAGCAAGAATACATAAAGCAGCATTAAGCTTTAAACCCCAGTCTAATCGAAGACGAAAAACTTGGGAAGAGGACATCAACATGGCAATAGGATGGTTGCCACAAGAAGAAAAGGAATATAGAGAAAAACTACAATCAATTAAGGAATGGATTAAAACAATCCCTCAAGATGAATTTTACGGATTACTCCATTATGATGTTGAGCCTGACAATATAATTTGGACTGAGAAATCATATTACATTATTGATTTTGATGATGCAGCATATTATCCTTTTGTAGCAGATCTAGCATTCGCATTAGAAGAAATAAGAGAAGAAGAACCAGATGTTGAAGGAGAAATGCTTTACAAGTTCATTAAAGGATACACATCTGTCAAAAGCTTGCCAAAAGATTGGGAAAAGCAACTAGAACAATTCTATACTTTAATGGATATTTACAAATACGCTAGAGTGATTCATGCTTACGAGAACACAGATCCTAAAACAGATCGTGAATGGACTCAGAAAATGCGGGAAAGACACCAAAAAAGAATGAAGGAAACAAAGAAAAAACTACTAATAAAATGGAATAATTAGTGCAATCCAATTACCGAATTGTTTTCATGCCTCTTGACCCCAACAAGATAACTGGATTGCGGGTTTTGTCTAGAATGAAACCTCCGTGAGCATTCCCCTTCACCGAGCAGTGAAGAAGAGCAGAGTCCGTATTTTTAGCCTTCCTCCTGCGATAGAGTTCATCGGAGTTAATTGTTTAACTCATTCTTTTCCTGCAGAGAATATCTCGCAGTATAAATTACTTTTTTCTTTCGGGTATTTAATTTTTGTCCCGACACTAAAAAATGAGTTAATGCCAAATTAAGAAAAGTTAAAAATATTTTCTCCATGTTTTTTCATTTTCGTTTGTTTTTAAATAAGATAGGAAATTATATAATTAAGCAACAAAATTAGTCAGTCGAGAAACGAAACTTTAAATATTTGTCCCGGGTCTTAAATATGCGTAGGTGTAGTGAAGATGTCTGAAGAGAAGAAAAAACGAGGTCGACCAAGGGTATATGATACAAATGCTGCGAGAAAAAAAGCATATCGAGAAAGGAAAAAAGCAGAACGAAAAGAACTAGAAGTAGAAATTGAGAAGATGCAAAAAGATCTAGATTTTATTCGAAAAGAAATTGAACAAAAAGATCTTACTGAAAATCCATTTTTACATTTAACCTATAAAGATTTAAGAAATGCTAATTTGGAGCAACTAGAGGAATATTCTAGAGATTTGATAGCAATAATTGACGGGCAATATTCTCTTTTAAGTCCCCTACAAGTTATCGTAAAAGATATCATAAGTCAATATAATGTGAAAAAAATAGAGGATTGGAGTGCTTTTAATCCCGATCAAAAAGTAGCCATTGATGTTAGTGGGAAAATACTTGATTTCTATTCCATTATCCAAAATTTGGCTTTATTGAATTTAATAGACTTAGAGCTAAAGAATAGAGGACAAGACAAGAAAATTGATATTGAACTAGAGGAAATCGAAAAACAAATTTTTGAATTAGAAGAAGAATTTGCAGAAAAGAGAAAAGTCAAGCTTTACGAAAAAACAGATTAATTATGCAATATTCTTTTTTTCATTCTCTTTTAGATTCTATATCGTTTAGTTTTTTTGTGAGTATATTTTCTATAATAATATTGATAATGTAATAATAGTTATTGAGTTTGATTAAATTGATAATGAAGAATGAAACTGCTATAATCACTGGTTCAACTAGTGGTATTGGTTTGAATATTGCTGAAAAATTTCTAGCAGCAGGTTGTAAAGTTGCTATTAGTTCTAGAAGTGAAGAGAAAGTAAAGAAGACTCTGGATGAATTATCTAAGAAATACAAGGATTCAGTCATTGGTTTTGCATGTGATGTTAACGATCCAAAAGCTCTGAAAAAACTCGTTGACAAAACAATTGAGAAATTTGGATCAGTTCGAATTCTTGTTGCTAATGCTGGTCTAAATAGAACATATGGACCTTTTAGTAAATTGACAGCAGATAGAGTAAATGAGGATGCCAAAATTATTATTGGAACCAATTTAATAGGGACTCTTAATTCAATATCTGCAGTGTTACCATACATGATTCAACAAAAATATGGAAGAATTATCACATTATCTGGTGCTGGAGCAGAAAGACCAATGCCAAATATGACCATATATACAGCTTCTAAGGGAGGTATTATTGCATTTTCCAAAAGCTTAGCAGTAGAATTCTCTCAAATGGAAGGAGATATCAAAATTAATGTTTTTTCTCCAGGGATGTTAAAAACTAATCTAGGAACTAATATTAAACTTGTCCCAAATTGGAGAAGTGAAGAAGATCATAAACGCGACTTAGAAATTATATATAAAAATATGGCTGGAGATGTTGATTCTAGTTGTGAAAAAGTTATTCCATATGTTTTGCCTGATCTTAAAGATAATGGCAAAGTTTTTCGCGGGTCTTCAATTATGAAGATGATTATTGGTGGAATGAAAATACAACGAGAAATGAAAAGGGCAAGAAAAAAAGCGAGGTAATTCAAATTCGAGAGAGGTTATAATTTATTTTCAATTAAAACTCGATTTGGTACCGACTAAATCTAGCAAGCCAACCTTCTTTGGTTGGTAATTCTTTGTAAAGTGCTTTACTAAGGGAGACAATACTTTCCCCATCGACAAGAACTTCTATGTCTTTTTTAGTGGAATAATTCTCCATTAAAGCAAGTAAGAAATCATGGATTGCAGTATCAATCCCAGCAGCTAGACATTTTCGTACAAATTCTTTCTCTTCGGGGGAGAAATGCATTAAACTATCTTGTAGTTTTTGCAATTTCTGTGCTTTGTAAACACCAGCTAATAATTTATCATAGAAATCAATAGCGTTATCTCTAAGATTTGCAATTATAAATTGACCGAATTTATCTAAAGTTTCGTCTGAATCCATTTTACTCATGAGAAGATATTCTTACTTTACTTTTAACCTCTATTATAATCCATATAACACACACGTCATCTACATGTATGACAGTAAAAGAACGGATTTCTTAAGAATAAGTGTATCACCAGAGAGAATAGGAGAAAATTAAATAAATCTAGGAGTGAAGCTCCTACTATTCCACTATAATTTCCATCTATTACAATTATTGCACCTTTATTTGAAAAATTGAAACAGGTTATAAAAGATGTCTAAAAAATCTAATAAGAAATTAGTTCTTATTGCTGATTCTGCTTGTGATCTTCCAGAAGATATCATAGAACAATATGGCATTGTTATGCTTCCAATGTCAATCTATTTTCCTGAAGAAACGAGAACTCAAAATGTTGATATCACCACAGAAGAGTTTTTCAGAATGATTGATGAGGAAAACCTATCACCGACAACCGGAGTTCCATCACCAAGAGTGTATAAACAAACCTTCGATAAAGCTCTAGAGATTTCTGATGACGGAATAATGCTTTGTCTCTCAAGTGAATTAAGCGGTGTCTTCAACTATGGAGTAATTTATGCAAAACAATTCGCTGATGATAAAATCACAGTTGTTGATAGTAGGACAGCAACACTACCACATGGGCTTCTAGTACTAAAAACAGCACGAATGATAGAGGAAGGATTAATAAAAGAGGAAATCCTCAAGAAGCTCAAAAAACTTATTCCTAAAATCCAGTTGTGTGCTTTTGTTGGTAATTTGAAATACTTGAAAAGGTCAGGCAGAATATCTACTCTTAAGCACATACTTGGGGGATTAATGCAGTACAAACCACTCATCACTATTAAAGAAGGAGTAATACAATCTCCCACACGTGTTCGTGGTGATGATGCAGTAATGAAATATCTGAAAGACCTTGGAGAAAAAGCAGTCAAATCATTACCCAAAAATGAAACTATTGTCGTTCTTCATTCCCGAAATTTTGAAAAAGCAGCAGAATTAGTTAAGCATATAGCAAATTCAACTAAAAAGAAAATCGAGATTCTTACTTGGGAAATTGGTCCAGCAATTGGAGTACATGTTGGTCCAGGTGCACTCGGATTAACTTGGGCTGGTAAAACAATGAGTTACTAAAATAAAAAAAAGAAGAAAAAAGGATAGATGTTGGCTAATTACCTGCAAGCTCATCTATCTTGTTCAATCTTCCACCGATTCGACCAGTTATTGTATCAAGGATTAATGCTGCACCACCAATGATAGCACCAAAGAGTAAGCTAAGTTTTGGTATATAATTTTGAACAACTGCATCTATATCAGCACTATTGTAAACATCAGTTATTTTTGCATCAATTAATAATCCTAGATTTGAAGCACTATCAATTTTTAGGAAATTGAGCAAAGCTGTTATTGTTGCCTCAATTGTGCCTAAATCAGTATACCAAGCTTGAACTTTTGCTCGAAGGACGAAATAGAAGAATAAGACAATACAAACAAAGACAATTAAACCAGTAAATCCGCCAGCTAACATTCCAGGGAATTTATCTTGAGCAATGAAACCAGCAACAAATCCACCAATAGCACAACCAAGAATCGCAAGAAGAAGTGCTAGCCACCAGGCCACTTGAAGACCACCGTAGATCAAACCTATCGCAGCACCAGCACTGACTAAGCTCCCGATTATGCCACCTATTATTATTCTAATTAACGACATTGTAAACACTATGAAAGTTAATGCACAAGAATTAATAAATTTTAACTGTACAAAATAGACTTTACTTCTCATTAATTGGCTTCTCGATTATTGAATTGATAAATTGAATGATTCTCTCTATTACTATTTCTTTTTCAGAGCCAAAAAGAATTGTGTGTATAGAGTTTGCTGCAAAATAATCTTCTTTGATCTTGCTTTTAACCAACTCATGAATCTTCTGGGCATTATATAGGGGTACACGATCATCCAATCCTGCGGTTATAGTGAGGATGGGTGCGGTTACATTTTGTATTTCCTCTCGAGCAACTTCCATTAAATCCAACATATGTTCAACTGCTTTTAAGGCAGAAACACGATAATTTAACATACTATTTTTATCCATGAGCTCAATTTCTTTTTTTCTTCTTGGAAAATATTTCAATAAATCTGCGACAAGGAAAATATAATCTTGCATGAAATACTCGACTTTTATTGGAGCACATAATGTGACTATAGCATCGACAGATTCCTGTGCTGCTAAAATAAGAGATAAGGTTGCGCCCATTGAGTGCCCAATTAGTATTATTTTTTTACAATATTGCTTAATGAAATCATAACTTTCCTTTACTGATTTGTACCAATCCAACATATTTGTTTGAGCTAAATCAGCTGGACTTGTTCCATGACCAGCTAGTAATACACCAAAAGTTGTGTACCCAAACTGTTCATGTAAATATTGACCTAACCCATTCATTTCTTGAGCAGTTGAAGAAAAACCATGTACTAATATAATGCCTACTTCATTCCCTTTAATGAAAAAAGGACCAGCATTGTCCCTTATATTTCGTTCTACCTTTTCAGGGGCTAAATTATCTATAGCTGCTAGTACGGATTCCATTGGTAGGGAAGAGGAGATAGAAGAACTCGAATCTCTACGAAGAAAACTAATAGTAAATGAATTCAACCATGAAACCATTTCTTTATAGGGTGAGAATAAATTAGAAATAATTTGTTTTTTTGACTGCTTTTTCGACATAACAAATCCTCACCAAAATTTATGATTTTTTATTCCTGACTAGTATCCAAAGATTCATCTTGTTTCTGCATTTCAGCTATTGCTTTCTTGAATTTCTCAATTGGTTTCTCTTTCTTTCGACCAAATTTAGTTACAATGGGAATTAGGACACCAAATGTTAGTAATGCTGTTATTGGTATGATTGCCCAATCCAACCTAATCCATTCCATACCTAATTGACCATCGTTTGGTGGAAAAACGAGATCAATTGCTAAAAGTAAACCACTTGCTCCAATCATAAGAATTGGTCCTACAATCCAAGCAATAGCAGGTCGCTTGAAAATAATGAAACTCACAAGATAGGCAAAAAATAATCCTCCTACAGCCCACCAAGCCCAATCAACCCGTATCCAAGCTGTGTTAGGTAAAGTAACAACATCAATGATAATTAGAAACACACTAATCAAAAAAATGTTCAATGGTGTTACCCACCACTTATATTTTGGTATTCGATCCCAAAAGGTTCTCTTAGTCTGTAAATTGTTGCTTTCCTTTTCTTGTGTGGTTGTTTGAGTTGACTGCAAAAGATCTTTCGAATTTATCTCTATTGTTTCCTTTTTCTTTTTCGCACTCATGACTATCAATTGAGATTCTACGAATAACTATTTATTATTTTGTAATCCAGTCAATATTTGAGTAGCCAATTCACTAACAAAATGATTGCAAAATCGTTAGCAATTATATTTCTTCTTCAATAGTGATAGCTTTCCCATCGTTGAATATTTTCCCATCTTTTAACTCAATAACTCGAGTTCCGTCTCTTACAAGATTTATATCATGAGTAGTAATCAACAAAGTGAGTTTTAGTTGTTCGTGAATTTTGTAGAGTTGATCCATTACATTATCAGCTAGTTCTGCATCCATATTTGCGGTTGGTTCATCTAATACCAGAAAACCTGGGGAGCCAAAATTAGCAATTGCCAAGGAAGCTCTTTGTAATTCTCCACCAGAAACCTCTAACGGAAATGAGTCCTTTCTATGATCAATTTGAAACTTAGTGAAGGTTTCATCAATCTTATCTTGTGGGTATTTCTTGAGAAGGATATTGTTACCTGAAAGCATATCTCTGATAAAGAGATTCTCAGTCACAGTAATGAATGGATGCAGATCTCCTTGTTGAGAAACAATGCCAATATTATTTCTTCTAAATTTCGCTCGTTCAGCATCATTCAAGTTGTGTAATTCTTCATTTAAAACAGAAATATTGCCAGCACTGCAAGGCTCCATTCCAGTAACAAGTTTGATAATTGTTGTTTTACCGGAACCACTTGGTCCAATAATGAAAGCTAATTCTCCTTTAATGAAATCCAAATTTATATCAGTCAAAGCCGGAACTTCTAAGTTCTTACTTCGATAGATTTTGTCAACACCCTTCAAACTAATCTCGATTTCTTTTTTATCAAAATAATCTGCTTTTAATGGAGTAATAGACAATTTTTTCTGTTTCTTCATTTCTTTGACATCAATCGTCTTCGGAGGGATTCCATCTGGATGTAAGATCTCAACTTTGGAATCCTCTGTTACTACAAAATCCACTTTATCCTTTAGATGGAGTAAATCATAGACTTCATTTGGGATTCGAATGTTCTGAGAAGAGTCAATCTGTCCTTTGAAAAAGATAGGGAATTCTCGTTGATTGAGGATTCCACTTTCTTCAACATTAAAGAGCGAACTTACACGACCACTATAAATTTCACAAGTTTTATCGACACCTTTGAGAAAACGCATATCATGTGTTACAACTAAAACAGTAGTGCCATATTCTCGAGCAATTTGTCGCAACATTTCCTTAACGATTTCAGTATTCTCAGTGTCTAATTGTCCTGTGGGTTCATCACACAACAACAGGGGAGCATTTTTCGCCAAAGCACTTGCTATAGATGTTCTAATCATTTCTCCACCAGAGAGATAACTTACTCGACGATTTTCAAGATGAGCTATTCCTAGAGTTTCTAGAATTTCCATGTTTCGTCTTCGATTTTCAGAACGATTATCTGAATATAAACTAGAAGCAAAATTAAGATTATCTATTACAGTTCCTGAGAGAAACAATGTTCGCTCTGGAAATTGATGAACTAATCCAACCATATTCAATCGATATTCCAATAATTCCTCTAGTTCTAATTTTCCGACATCATAAGATCCAACTCTTACTTCACCACTAGAAATAGTTACCATTCCTGCGAAGATTTGAATTAGAGTAGATTTCCCAGAACCGCTGGGACCAATTATCGAGATAACTTCTCCTTTCTTGACTCTTAAGTCAATTCCACGCAAGGCAGCTATTCGAGTTTTTGTTTCTTCATCGGTGTAAATTTTTATTACGTCATTACAGTGAATCACTTTATCTACTCCTGTTTAACTGGTCTGTAACGATAAATCGCTGGTATCAAAGCTAGGAGCCATCCCAGCATTGAGATGACTAAACCACCTATTATAATCAGCACTATTGTCCAAATAGGTATACCTGGAGCATATGGTTGATAGTAGCTTTGTGACTCTAAGAAGAAATCTGCTACTAAACCAAATAATGGTAAAGATGCAAATACTATGATCAGCAATGGCAGAGATACTACCAAAAAGTACTCAAACGTGAAGATAGCCAGAATTTGTCCTCTAACTGCACCAACACGATACAAGGATTCGATTATTCGACTCCTTTCTTCATATATTTTCAAGCCTGTAAAGTAACTAACAAATATGATGGTAACAGCAGCTAATATGGCAAAAATTAAAATGTTGTTTATAGGGAAGGTAGTTAAACCTGAATACATTGCATCATAAATTTCTTCATAGGTTTGTGAGGTAAAATTCAAATCTGCTAGTTTCTCTTGGACAATCGAAACGGCTGACTCATTAACTGCATTTATTAACTTATAATTCCGAATGCTGAAATCAGTTGAGAAATCAATGCTTCTAGCAATCTCTCTTGCTGTAAATCTTTTCCCAATAATTGAAAAAGTATCGAAATTTGGTACGAAAGCTCTATTAGTAGGATATGGTGTTAGCGGGAAAATTCTGAATGAATCAATGAAAGTTAATTCATCTGGAAAGCGAAGGAAATCATCTGGAAGATATGTATCGCCAGGTTTCAAACCTCGATTTCTTTTGAATTTTACATCACCTAAAATTGTCATATTGTTTTCTAAAGCAAGAATATCTTCAACTGAACTTGAATAACTTCTTAGCTTATCAATATCAATAACTTCTAGGAATTCCGTAACATTTTCCAGTGAAACTATATTAGCCCTAAATGAATTAGGATAACGTCCAACTTCATTTTCATCTGAGAAAGTATATACTTCAGCTTCAGTAAAGCTTGAGATCTCAGTGATATTTTCTAGTAGGACATCTTTTACTTCTGTTGGATCTACCCAATGACTGATTAGTAGATGGGAATCACCCATTTTTAGATTGACTTCATTTCCAATATTTGTATCAAGTGATTTATTCATTGTTAATCCTGGGACTATTAGTAAACCAAACAATAGAACACCCAATATTGCTAACTGGTATGATTTCTTATAGACAGACAAATGTTGAATGGATAGTGAATACAAATTGAGCCTTTTGGGCCAAACGCTCTTACTAATAAAAGCCCAAAACATAGAAATGACTCGAGCAATAATTAAGAATGTAAAAGTCAGAAGAAATGCAACAGTGCATGTAATCATAAACCAGAAGAGTGTCAAATAAGACATGCTGGATACTACTATAGAAATCTCTCCTAAATTTCGATACACCGTAAAGAGGGAAATTGAGACTATTGTGAAAATTAAGGCTATAACGAACAATCTGAATTCGTTTGTAGAGAAAATCCTTCGTATTCTCCCTCTTTTCTCTTTGAATTCTTCCGGTGTGGTTTGAGTTGTTTTCTTAGCTATGGCATTTTGTATATAGAAGCTTAATCCGAAAAATCCTATAATTATTGTTCCTAGAGCCATAAGCAGTAATGGTTCTAAAATGAAATTAAGATAATAATTCGAAGGTTGATTTTCCATTCCCATAGTAAAAAGATAACTTACACCAAATCCCAATGAAGTTCCTACTATAAAGCTGACAAAAGTAAATATCAAGTTTTCAAAGAAAACCATTCTTCTTACTGAGCGATAACTTAAACCATAAAGTTTCATTCTACGAAATACTGCTCCTAGCTCTCTCGAACCAATATTCAGAGTAACTACACTCAGAAGGCCAACTATGAACAGAAGCGGAGCATTTAATGGTAATAATTTTGTTGTTTTCAATGTCCAAAGACCATTAAATTGGATCAAGAATAATTTCAAATCCTGACATAATAAAACAGGACTGTCTGTAAAACTTGATTCTAGCAAATCATTCAATTCAGGTATTTGATAAATATAGTTTTGCCAATTCGTAGGTTTGATTGCTGAAGAATCATAACTTACATCAACTAGATAGGTTAGAATACCTTCATAGGACGTCATATTATTTAGAACTTCAGTATAAAGTGAGCTATCCGTGACAAAAGTGTTATACCGATAATAATTGAAAAATTCAACGATACTACCTTCAAAATTCCAATTGAAGAGATCTAGTGAAAGACTTTCGTTCACAAAAGTCTCAGTCACATTCCCAACTAACCCTACAATTGTGAAATTCTTGGCACGTCCTGTATGCCATTCACTATACAAAGTAATAGTATCATTAACTTGGAAGTCAGTTTGATTACTACTTGTTGTTAAATACAATAATTCTGAGTGATTCTGAGGAATACGTCCAGCTGTTATGTTTTGAATGAGACCAGTATATGTTCGATTATCGAACGTCATTATTTCATGATTAAGCCAAGGTTCCCCAGGAATGGTCGGATCAAAAGTGTAAATTTGAGTGCTTAGTGCAGTTGATTGATTTCGAAATTTAATATCAGGAAAGAGATCATTTACCATACTAGTGTAATCTTGAGTAATAATCTCAAGGTAGGAGGTATTTAGATTAAATACACCCGGGGCATACTCGTTGGAACTAATGCTGATTAGACCATCATTGAACCAATTCTTCTCCTTTTGAAAAGATTGGAAAGTATCGAATCGATATGTGTAAACAATCATAACTAAACTTGTAATGGTAAGGAAAATAAGTGTCCCACAAATTACAGAAAGAGTTACTCTTCTCCGACCTGTTTTCAGAAAAATCTGAAATAATTGCCATTTGTTTCGCTTTCTACTTTCACTAGTTGGATCCACTTCAGTATTTGCCATTATTAATACCAATTTACTCTCATAAATTCCATTTAAAAGAGTTCATCTTAGTCTTGGTATTCTCATTTCCATGAGAAAATGCTCTTATTCAGCAAAATTAGGTTTTTACAAGCAAAGAAAAAAAAATGATGAAAAATTAGAGAAGTTTGAATATAATCTAGGATGAATAAATTTTCTCTAATTCCACTTTCATATCATATCTCAAAAGAATTGCTATCCAAGATGCGTATTCAAGAGCAGAAAGGATATTTTTACCTTCTAAATCGCCAAGTTTATTCATAGTTTCTTCATCGGCTTTCTCATACAAATCCATGATATATTGATCTCTTTCATTATCGATCTTATCAAAGAATTTCTTGAATGCTTTTTTACCGATTTTTTTGTTACCATATTGTTGTTTCAACAACAGAAATATTGAATCAAAAATTGGTGAATGAAATTCTTCTTTTTCTTTTTTAGCTAAAGGAATCTTTAATATGAAAGCATTTGAAGTTCGCATATATAGTGTTTCACTTATCAAATCACTTTCATTTTTAGTGGTAATTCTTTTACCAGCTTTAGCGACAAGTTTCGCCTGGATGAGTTTGTGCAAATAGCGGTAAATGCTTTTATCGGATTTCTCTTCTTCAATCCGCTTGAAATTATCACTAAGGTCATGTATTGTCATAGCTCCTTTTCGAAGAAATTTTAAAACGTAGTTCAGATTTTCATCTGAAAATAGCTTGTTCTTTTTCTCATCCTTAATGAAAATCATTTTCGCAGGTTTATAGGTTATTACATCTTGGGAAGACACTAAACATCACCACTTTACTCGCACTTAGCAAGCTCCTTTTTCATATCTATTTTAGCAGCTAATGCAGCCCAACTCGTATAATTCAAACAATACTCTAATTCTCGCCATTTCAATTCATTTATTTCACGAATAGAGCTGTCTTCGATATTTTTAAACAATTCAACTAATAAGTCATCCCGTTCTTGATCTATCTTAAACAAGAATTTTTGAAAACAATCGCTATCCAATGTTTTACCATCAAGAACTGGTTTTAGAAGGAATCTTGCTGCATCAAAAACTGGGCAAAAACCTTTTTCCATATCTTTATCATGCTTTAATGCTTCAGGAAAAATGAATGCTTTTGCAGTTCGCATATACAATGTTTCGCTTTTTAATTCATCTTCTGTAATTGAGATAATTCTCTTTCCAGCTTTGGCTACTAATTTTGCTTTTATCAAAGTATGAAGATAACGATAAATAGTTTTGTTCGATTTCTCTTCTCCACTCTTCTTAAAAATAGAAACCAAATCCATAATTGTCATAGGTCTTTTTTGGAGATATCTTAATACAGGAAAAAGATTCTCATCTTGTATTACTTTTGCTGTTTTCTCATCATCTATGACTTTTACGATTTTTTGAGTATATGTTATTACATCTTGCGAATCCATTCTATCAGCGCTCCTTCCTTCTTTTTTCTAGGCTCTAATTCATTTCGAATTTAGGGGCTTTTTGATCCTTTCTTAAGGATTGTTTCTCATTTACATATTATATGATTCTTAAGGTATATAAATTTATTTCTTAATACTCTAAAACGAATTTCTCAACATGATGAGAAAACTTATATACGATTATGAGAATAGTTTCCTACCAAAGTAGTAAAGTATGAGTGAAAAAAAATGAAAGAGAAGAAAAATTTCCCCACAAAAAAGGATGGTAGAAGAGATATTGACAAAGTCAAGATCATCCTGACGATGTTTTACTCAGATGGATTGATTTGATTAAAAAAAAGAAACCTGGAGGTAGATAGAAATGAAAGAAACCAGGAAAATGAAAAAAGAAATCAAGAAGGAATTAACTCCCATAATGGGAAAGAAAAAATACTAATCTATAAAATAATGTAACACGAAGGGTCCACAATGAATAGTAAAAAGCAAGATTACAAAAAGAAAATCCAAGCAGATAAAAACAAAACCAGAATGAAATTCGCCCTATTTACTGGTAGATAAGAACGCTCCTTCCATGGGGAGCGTTTTCTATCTTCATTAATTTAAGGTAGAGAGAAAATTATTTTTTATTCAATATTTATTGGCTTATCGATTGTTTATTCTTCTGAATCGCTCTCTTTTTTCCAGAATTTAAGATTTCGCTTAATCTTCAACCATTCTTCTTTGAATTCACCAACCCAAACAACTCCTATAGTGTCAGGACCAAGATGAGTACCAATAACGGGACCGATTTCCCATACTAACACTTCTTTGGGAGCCTTTGGTAGTTTTTTCAGATAATCCGCCCAGACATCAGCTTTCGCTTTATTATCACAGTGACCAACTATAACTAATTCAGTTAAATGATGTTCTGCGATTTTGCGAGCAACTTTTCTCATATGTCTCAATAGTTCTTTTTCTTTACGAACTCTTCCTGGTGACGTAATCAAACCATCCGTAACAGTTACAAGAGGTTGGAAATTTAATGCCGCGCCAACTAAGTATTTCCCTCTGCTTAATCTACCTCCTTTATGCAGATACTTCAAAGAGGGACTACCACCAAAAACTTGAGTATGGGGTATGATTTTATTAACGAATTCTAGAACTTCTTCTTTAGATGCTCCTTTAGCAATCATTCTTGCTGCTGGGAGGATAATTAAGCTCATTGTTACTGAGAGAGTGTTTGTATCGATAAGAGTTACTCGATCATCATAGAATTGTTTCTTAACCATTGAAGCAACAGAAAATGTTGCGCTTAGTTTATTACCAATACTAAAGAATAGAATTTCTTCATATTGTTCCAATGCCTTATCGATAGCTTCTTTGAAGGCTTTTGGAGCAGGAGCTCCTGTGGTTGGAAATTCTCCTCCTCGAAGACGTGTATAATATTCCTTATTAGTGATATCCACATTTTGATTTTTTATTTCGTCTCCGAAAATTATCTTTAATGGAACTGTTGCGATATTAAATTTTTTCAAAAATTCGGGATCCATGTCACAAGTAGAATCAGCAACAATGCCTAATTTTTCTTTCTTTTTTTTGCTCATATTATCAAATTCCTATAACATTTTGAATTGAAAATCTCTGATAATAGGTGTAATTGGAAACACATTATTCCTACGAAAATGTGTCATAGCAAGGAATATCTCCTATAATAAAATGCTTCTTTTTGTAATTTCTTAATTTTAACAGTTAAAACTCTTTTCTATATAATTAGATTCATTCAATCCGCAGGTATGGAAACCTCATGAACATGCACCCATTCTACCCCGTTGATAGTTTTATCTTTCTTGCGAAATAAGGCAGAGCTTAATCGAGCATTTTTCTTTCCGGCAACTTCTCCCCATTCTTCATAAATTACTAAACACAAATTACCTTCCAGTAAGCGACATTCGATATTCTGCACCCATAGCCGATAAGGAATCTCATCGGTCTTTCTGGAACCATAACCATTTTGGATTTGAGCAATAACTTGCTCTCGAGACGATACTTGACCTGTTGGTGAAATTAACATAAATTCTTCACTCAAAGCATCCTCTAATCGTGCAAAGATTTCATCGCTATTTTTTATTTCCGATTTAAACCATTGTTCAAAGAATTTATGTAATTCAATTACTTCTTTTTCACATTGTTCTTTCAATTTTGCTTGACCTCATTTCTTACATTAACTAATTTCTAGTCTAATTCTATATTTCGAGTTTTTTCTATATTTTGGAAATAAGAAATATTATTAAATTTAATCACTGTGTCTAAAGACTATAAAACCCTTGAACAATTCTTGAACGAGAATCACATGCCTTGGAATGCCATTCTTTAGTTTTCGATACATGACATAAATGTGTATTGCAGCGCTCATCATTAGAAACAATCCACGCCAGTGCCCAAAAACAATAATAATTGCCATCAGAATGATTCCTAAAGTGTTCAAGCTCCCAGGATCAGTTTCAGCTATTCCTTGCACTTGACTGGCCAACATAAAAGTATGGACTATTAGATTGCCAATGATAGCCCAACCACGCAAAATATCAAAGGATATGATTCGTTCGCTCATAATGGCAAGTCTAATGTATTAAGCTAAAAAAAACTATCTGTTAAAAATATGGTTTTCGAATACTCTAGGGGTGAAGAAGACTTTTCAGATATCATCAAGATCAAGGATTAAGATTGCAAAGAAGTTAACAAGCAGGGCAATCTTCTGATATGTTGTTGAAAATATAAGCAGAGCATTACTTTCTAAAAGCTTACCAAGTGCATAAAAAACTATGAAAAAAACTAATACTACGAAGACAATAACTGATATTACTGAATCCAAGTAGAAATCCCAAGTTCTTTCAAAAGAAGCTGGTTTGTATTTTCTAGTAAAACGAAGTCTTTGATGAACAAAATTCAGAAAGCCAAAAGTTACCATGAATAGAGCTGCTCCTATACCATGAAGAGGATGAATTATTGGTTGATCTTTAGGAACTCCAACACCAATTGCTCCGATAAACATGATGAAATTCAAGAAGCTTTTCCAATAATTGAATTTTAATTTTGGTTGGGTAAGGTAAACAATAGCAATTGCTAATGAAATTAGAGCGCAGAGTCCAAATCCAATGGATATAATTAACGATGAGATGTCATTTGGAAGAGTTTCATGTTCGCTTACTCGAGCACCAAGATTACTGATAAATTCTTGAAAGAACTCGTACGGTTCGGGATACCAGATCCATGCATATACAACAGTTAGCAACATAATTGAAGCGAAAAACCAATATAATATCCGAATTGCTTTTTTTATTCTTATCTCTGGTTTCTGAATAGCTTCATCAATTAATGACATGAATTTCACTTGACAATAGTAAACTTAAATATATAAAAAAATTTCACTTTAGATTTTAAGATTAAAAAAAGAAAAAAAAGTGCAAAAATCTTGCTAAAATCACATGTCGTCTATATCAAGGAAGTAGACTGCTGTGAAATCGATTATCAGCAAGAGTTTCTGACCAAGTTCAGCCAAATAGACAGGCACATTTCCGGATGCCACTCTCTCAAGAACATAAAATAGAATGAAAATCAGAAAAGCACCAAATACCAATCCAGTCATGATCACATCTGCATAAAAACCCCAAGTTCTTTGCGGTCGTTTTGGACGGTGTTTTGTAACAAATCGATATACTTGTGCATAGAAATTGAAGAATGTAAAGCCTAAAATGAAGACAAAAGCACCTGTACCATGAATAATTTTTAGTGTTGCATTTATTCCTGGTATTGCAATACCTGCTGCACCAATAGTTAGTAATAAACTGAAAGCTCCTTTTGCAATATTGAAGTCAAGCATTTGAAATATGAAATAGATAATTGCGATTGCTAAAGTATTTAGTCCAACAATTGAGAAACCAACTGTAAAAATAATTGAAGAAGTTATATTATTGTGACCCTCTTGACTTAATCTTGAACCTAATGCACTAACAAATTCTTGGAAGAAATCATAGCGTTCAGGATAAAATACCCAGCATAATCCAATTGTAATTGTTACGATTACAGGAATTAACCAGATGAGAATTCGTAGAAGCTTCTCTAGTCTTACTTTTTTTGCATCCATTAAGACTTGATAATCAGAAGTCATAGAAATCACTTAGAAAGAGATATGCTTGCTGAATTATAAAAACATACCCTCATTTTGTCAGAGATGAGTATTCATGTGCTAATTCTGTTATCAACCCAAAATCGTAAGCAACAAGAAAATACCAACTAGAATTAATGAAAAAAAGAAGGACCAAATACACCACTTTACATTTTTATATTTTCGTAGATTTACAACAGAGATAGCATATATTTGTTCAGAGAATTCTTCCTCAACTAAAGAAAAATCATTTAGAACCTTCCTTAAAGCAGCTAGGTAATCATCTTTGTTACTATGATCTAGAATATTAACATAATAGAAAACATGACCGGGATCTGGAATTCCAGTTTTTTGGTATGGTAAAATCGTAAAAATACTGAAGGTAATGCTGGTTATGCAAGATACTAAATAAGCAACAAAGAAAACAATAGCAGCGATATTCACTTTGTTCTCAATATCGAAAATACCTCCAAGTAAACCTACCATTGCAAGTACAACAGTAAGCATTATTCCATTAACAGTAAGAATGGCTGTTGCTTTATTGTCTGCTAAGCTGATTAATTGATAATTGTTATCAAATATCGATTTCATTGTCTCATATTTTTGTTCATTGTTCATCGGTTCTTTCTTGGACATCTTTTCCACTACTCACGAATCTAAAGGTTCTCTCTTTTTTAATTATTTTCATGTTGAATTTATGACCACTTCATTTAAATTAAGGAAATAAAGAATATATTTCTACAAAAACAAAGGCAAGGAATTCTCATGCAGAAGGAAGAATCCGATTCATTCATAGACAAGAAACAATTTCCAATGATTGGAAATTTATCTAAGAATAAAGACAAATTATACTCTAGTAAAAGAAAGCTGACCATTGAAGGTGATCGCTATTTAGATCATCATCGATTCAATAATGTGCCTTTTCTTCCAGGAGTGATGGGTCTAGAATTTTTTGCAGAACTTGTCAAATATCTTCAACCAGAAAAAGAAATTCTGAAATTCGTAAATGTGGAGTTTAAATCAGCCATCAGATTAAAAGATGATCAACCTAAGGAAATACAAGCTGATATTAAATTCGATATAAACTCTGCAGAAGCAGTAATTACTTCTCATGTAATAAAAAATGGGAAGGTCACAGATGAAACAAAACTACATTTTAAGTCTGAAATTACATTTGGTAAAAGAGAAACGGAAACAATTAAGCTCCCCCCTGAGAAGAAAATGCCATTATTAAATAAACAATTCATTTACGAGATCTTACCACATGGTCCTTTACTCCATGTGCTTACAGAAATAAATCATATAGAAGAGAATTTGTTAGCTATATCTAAACCCAAGAAGAAGTCGCTGATGAGTTGGAAACACAAAGAATTCTTAATCAACCCTCTTTCTATCGAAGCTTGCTTTCAAGCCCTAGGATTAATGGATTTCATTGATTGTGGACGTGCGGGGTTGCCAAGTAAAATTGGTCAATTAATCTTTTATAAAACTAAAAATGAACCATACTATATAATTGGTCAGAAAAAAGGGGATGTAGAAAAAGGAGGATTATTTGATTTCCAATTAGTAACCAAAAAAGGAGAAGTAGTGGTAAAAGCAATTGATTTTCAAACAATCGAAATAAACTTAGGGGAAACAACAAGCATATTCGAGAGAATACGTTCACATCAAATTAGAATGCTATACAATATACCAAAATTGGCATGGTTAGAAGTAGTTAGTAATAACTTATTCGAAAATAAATTGACTCGAGAACCTGAATTTACAAGAGCTTTTCTTCATCCAGAGGAGATTTCAGAATTTGATAAAATGGCAGAAAAAGAACGATTGAGAATAATTCCAGAATTGTATGCTCAAAAAAGAGCTCTAAGAGTTGTACTACGTTCTGCCAATATGTGTGATTTCAAAATAAGTCTCGATGAAAATGGAGAAACAATTTGTCAATACAAGAACAAAATAATCTATCTGACAACAAAAAGAATTGAAAATTATACTTTGGCTATGGCGGGTTATAGAAGAAAAGTTGACATAAAACTTGAGCAGAAAGAGGAGTTATTAGAAAGAATAATTAAAAAATAAAGATTGAAACATCTGATCATCGTTTTTTCCTATAGAGAATTATGCAGATTATTGCAACAACAAATAGAACTAACCATGGAACTAAGAATGCTGAACTGAGTTTGAGTGGAATGTAATAATTTGGAACGTTATTTTTGAATTCAGAAATCCCTCTACCAAGGAGTGCTGTGCCAAGAAATAAGAAAACAAAAGATGGAATCATCAGAAATGTAAACGCTGATAGGAGATTTTTATGGGTTGTTCTGGATTTCATTTTGAAAATATACCATGCAACTAAGTAGAGAGTTATTGCGACTAAAATAGATCCAATGATAAATAAAGTGCTTATCGGAAGGTCAAATATTGGATTTATATTTTTGATTTCAATTATATCAAGAAAAATTCTCTTCAAAGATTAAAGTCCCCTTATATTCCTGCTATTCAATTATAAGTAATATAAATTTATTAGTTTAAATTTTTTCATTCAATCGAAAAGGTAAAAACTACGAAGTACTATGTGATTTTATGCCATTCATTGATTTAGACCAAATAGATGAGAAAGAAATAGTTCCAGGATTTAAAGCTAAATTTGTACATACAGATAATATGACTTTTGCTTACTGGAAAATAACTGCGGGAAGCTCGTTACCTGATCATAAACATGTTCACGAACAAGTTGCGAATCTAATTGAGGGAACATTCGAATTAACTGTAGATGGCGAAACAAGAACCTTAACACCAGGAACACCAGTAGTGATTCCATCAAATGTACCTCATACTGGAAAAGCCATTACTGATTGTTACATAATCGACGTATTCTATCCTGTACGAGAAGATTACAAATAAAAAA
Source organism: Candidatus Heimdallarchaeota archaeon (assembly GCA_019058165.1). GTDB lineage: Archaea > Asgardarchaeota > Heimdallarchaeia > JABLTI01 > JABLTI01 > JABLTI01. The sequence goes on along the minus strand of JAHLVZ010000006.1, from coordinate 20,927 downwards.
AAGAGGATATTCTTCACGAGTAAGATAAACCGTGAAGAGTATTAATATTTTTTAGAGATCCATTTCAAAAAGACTTGCAGTGCCAACTAAATCAAATTTGATAGGCTTGTACTTAGCTTCTTTGACATCGCCTTCCTCTGTGAACCCAGCAAGGAGTTTCTTAAGACCTATCTTATCCTTGACTTTGCGGAATTTAGCAAGCAATTTTTTCATATATTCCTCGCCAGCAGCGTAAGTAACCATGACTCGTCCAAGTGATTCATCAATAGGATTAATCATAATTCCACCATAGGCTTTGATTTCATCTTTATCTTTAATGACCCATTGTTTACGTACTGTAGTGGTGTCCGCTTTCATGCGCTCATAGAGATTATTTACCCATTCTTCGTCTCGACCATATTCAGCAGCAAGAATTTTCACACATCCTTGTTGGTGCTTATCATATTCGAATTTTTCAATGTCATCCATGGAAATGCTGGAGTCAACATCGTCCACATTAATATTGTAAAGGTAATAGGCGGTTTGCTTGTGTTTGTAACCCCATTTCTTGGCGATTGCTTCATCTTGTTTAGTAATAACGCCAAAATTAGAACGAACCTTCTTAGCTCCTTTTTTCTTCAAAATCTCAACTGCTTTCTTGAAAAGTAATTTCTCTGCTTCTTCATGGCCAGGTAAAACAGAGGGAGGTGTTAGTTGAGCTATTTTTACACCTTCTTCTTCTTCGTCCAAAACTCTGGCTGTTAAAAATCCAACCATTTTTTTGTCCTTGAAAGCATAAAGCCTTGTTTCAGGATCAAAGCCTTCTCGATTGTAAACTTCCTTCAATCTTTCCGCAGGTGTTTGGTGTGGAGAAACAAAAGACTTTGCAACTTCTTTACCGACCTTCTCCTGGTCAACTTCAAAACCCTCATGGTAATGTTTAATCATATAATCTGACATAAAACATCGTTCCTAAATGATTTTTTACTTAAAACTCATTTTGACTACTTACCTTTTAGTGTTATAAATGTTCTCATCAAGTTGAGAAAAATAACTCACCCCCGTGAGAAAAAAACATATATAAAGTCTTTTTAGAAGAAAATAAAGTCAATGAAAAAAAGTGTTTTTTATCCAATATTTTTAAGAACTAGGAATTGCTAATTATTACAATTTAAAATTATTTTAAACGGTTCTTTGGTGAGGGTCTTTGTCTAGAAAGAAGGAAATAATTAAGGTTAGTATGGTATTTGTGCTTATATTTACAGGATTTTTTGTTGGAACACCCATTACCATAGAAGCTAGAACTGAGCCTTTCTTCACATTGATAGCTAAAACCAGTGGTCCAAATAACTTTGATATCCTCAATTTTATTACACAGCATTTAGCAAGAATAGGCATTAAGGTTATTCCTCAACATGTTGAATGGGCTCCGTTTTTTAATGAATTACTTTATTTTCATAATTATGATCTGTGTCATGTTGGATGGGTAGGAGGAGAAGGAGATCCTGATTGGACTGGAGTATATAATGAAAACGGTACTCTGAATATCTCTGGTTACGATATAAGTATGGATTGGGATGAAGAGTTGGGAACAGGATTAAACGAATGGTATATGAAACAAGGAAGATTAATTATGCCACCTCATTCAGAAGAACGTGTACAACACTACTGGGCGTGGGAGCAACATCTCATGGATAATATATTACCTATGCTACCAACATTTACTCCAGAAGTATTTACTGTCATGTGGTCGAATCTGAAAGGTTATGATATAAGTGATGACCTAAAGACTACTTGGGGCAAATTATCTTGGGATGGGATGCATCAAGGACAAGTAAATACCTCGGAAATTGTCATTAGTGAAAAACCTTGGATACAACTTAATCCATTATTTGATTTTACTTTGTCATCTGCACGTATACCTAACAAAGTTATGGATTCATTGGTTACACAAGATAGGGATTTAAATTTCTATCCTCATTTAGTAAAAAGCTGGGAATTTCTTAATGATACACATCTTAGAATAGAATTAAGACAGAATATTAAATGGCAAACTGATCCAGAGGGCTTGTTTCCAAATGAATACTTCAATGCAGATGATGTTCTTTTTTCTTATTATGTGTATGAAGATAATTCCGACTATAGCCATACGCTTTTTTGTTTAGAAGATATCAAGAAAGTTGATCAGTATACAGTAGACTTCTTTATTGATCAAGATCCCTCAACTCCAGAAAATGAACCATTTGCCCCATTTTTTAGATCATTACTACTACAAATGGTACCTGAGCATTATTTGAATCAATCACAATTAGCAGATGGAAAGACTCCAGATTACGCTCATAATTCTTGGACAACTTTTGCAACACAATGCTTTGGAACTAGTCTTTTTGAAATGGATCCTTTGTATAATCCTATTGAAACAAATCTATTCCTTTTTGAAGATTGTTGGTTATTGGATCCATCAATAGATAAATCCAACATGGATTTTGATAGAAGATTTGGCAATTTCTCCAGCGGTATAAACAAATTAAAGATTAGAACTATTACAGATACTATGGCAGCTATTTTAGAATTAAAGTTAGGCAACCTAGATGTAATTAATTTTGGAGGAAATTTAGGTCAACGTGATGAATTCTTAGCAAATCCAAACTTCTCTGTTTTTGAGGAAATCCAATATTTCTATTCCTTTTTAGGGTATAATATGCGAGTTAACAGACCACATATTGGAAGTCGTGAACCTGCTCCTGGTAATCCAAATATCACAGTTGGGTTAGCAGTTAGAAAAGCAATTTCTTATGCTATTGATAGACAGGAGATTAATAATGTCTTATTTGGTGGAGAACGTATTATACAACATTATCCTATTTATCATCGAATGGTTAAATGGTGTGATCCTAACATAATCCGTTATAATCACAACTTAGACTTAGCCAGAGAGTACATGAGAATAGCAGGTTTTGGTGAATTACCACCATACGGACTTGATGGCTGGGAAATTACAGGTATAGTATTAGTTTCGGCAATTTTTGTAGGAATTATAGTATTTACTTTATACAGAACAAAGAAGAAATAGAAGTGATTTAAAATAGTTTTCTTCTTTGTTTGTGAATGTTGTATATGGTCCTATAAATTCGGACCTTTGAGAATCACATAAACCAGATTTTTCGGATTGCCTCTCAAATTTCATCTAATAAAAGTTTAATTAGCTTTACTTTCTAGTAATCTGCAAATAGGTTGATGTACATGAAGGAATACAGCATCTCAGAATTACAGAAATTAATGGTTGAAGGAAAACTAACTGCAAAACAATTAGTGAAGAAATATCTGGAAAGGATAGATAAAATCGACAAGTCCGGACCAACTATTAATTCTATAATTGAGTTAAATCCTGATGCACTAAAGATAGCTGATAATCTTGATCAAGTTAGAAAAGAGGATAATTCTTTAGGTCCTTTGCATGGCATTCCTATTCTAATAAAAGACAATATTGCTACAGCAGATCATATGATGACAACTGCTGGCTCACTTGCTCTGGAAGGTTTCAGATCTACTCGAGATGCTTTTATTGTACAAAAATTGAGAGCAGCAGGAGCGATTATTTTAGGAAAAACAAATCTTAGCGAATGGGCGAATTTCCGATCCACTCGTTCTACCAGCGGTTGGAGTAGTCGAGGAGGACAAGCTCGCAATCCATATGTTCTTGATCGTAGTCCTTGTGGTTCGAGTTCTGGTTCCGCATCAGCTGTGGCAGCAAATCTTTGCTCAGTATCTATTGGAACAGAAACAGATGGATCAATAGTCTGTCCAGCACACGTTAATTCTGTTGTGGGAGTTAAGCCATCTATTGGTTTGGTGAGTCGAACAGGAATAATACCTATTTCACACAATCAGGACACAGCAGGACCTATAGCACGAACAGTAGAAGATGCAGCGATTCTATTAAACACAATGGTTGGGGTAGACCCAGAAGATGCTCAATCCATTACAAACGAAAAAGATATTCCAACTGATTATACAGAATTTTTGGATAGTGATGGTTTAAAAGATGCGAGAATTGGTGTTGCTCGAAACTTCTTTGGGAGAAACGAGTTAGTGAATCAAGTAATTGATGAAGCAATTGAAAAAATGGAGAAAGCAGGAGCTATCATAATTGATCAGCTGATGCTTGACAGTGTTAAAGAATTGAGAGAACCGGAGTATGAAGTGCTTCTCTATGATTTCAAAAATGACTTGAATGAATTCTTGGAGAAATTCGTTCCAAATGAATTTCCTCAAACTATGAAGGAAATAATCGAGTTCAATGAGAAAAACAAAGAGAAAGTAATGCCTTATTTCGGACATGAACACTTCAAAAAAGCAGAAGAACGAGGACCTTTGACAGATAAAGCGTATAAGGAAGCTCTAAAGAAATGCCATAAATATGCTCGAGATGAAGGCATAGACCTAGCTATCAAAGAAAACAAGCTCGACGCAATAATCGCTCCGACTGGAGGACCAGCTTGGCCTATGGATTTAGTTAATGGTGATCATTTTACTGGTGGTAGTTCTTCGCTAGCAGCAGTAGCGGGTTATGCTAATATCACAGTTCCAGTAGGATATGTTTTTGGGCTTCCTGTTGGTTTATCATTTTTCAGTGGAGCTTTTCAAGAACCCACTCTGTTGAAAATTACGTATGCTTTCGAACAACTATCAAAGGTTCGAAAACCACCAAGTTATCTAAAAACACTAGAAATATGAATAGAAGAAATAGATTCCCTCTATTTCTTCGCTGAAACAGCAGTTTTCATTGTTGGTTTTGGTTCTGGTTCATCACTTTTCACTACATATTGAACATCAATAAGTCGTGTCATTCTTCGTATTACAAAGAATAATTCTAGAAAAGCGAAAAAGAAGAACATAACCATATAGAAATTAACAAAAGAGCTGTAAACAAGAATGGTATCATAATCACTACTAAATGAGAATGCAAAGGAAATACTACCAAAGACTACACTTACGACTGATGGTATTGCAAGGAAAATCAAAGGAACATAAAGAAGTCGAGTACCATAGCCAATCCTTTGTAAATCCCTGAAGCAGAAACTGAATGCAAGGAGAAATCCTGCAAGTAACAAATAGGCTATCATATTCTTACCAAATGAAAAAACTGATTGATAGTTTAATATATGCAATATAAGTGTGAAAATTGTTGAAACTGAAAACAAAACTATGAAAGTGAGTATCAAAGCTCGAGCTAATTTGAATAAGCGAACATTTTTCTCATTAACGTTCTTACTGATAATTGATACGCTTGAGTACATCATAATTGAAGCAATTATAATCAATATGACATTAATAAACTCAAAAAACCATAAAGCCAATTCTGTAGATTCATTTCTATTTGCAAAAACAGCTGTATACATAAACCCAGAAATTGTAGCGATTATTGTGGAGATTAAGAAGATAATCCCACCATTCCTTAGTCTAAGAAAACCCTTCAATAACCGATTATTATCCATTCCAAAACTATAGCTTCCGTCCATATGCATCCCTCAATATATTATTATCAGTTTATTTATTTAAAGATTTAGATAAAATACATATAATTACATAGACATACATCCATATGAAGGTTTTTAAAGAGAGAAAAATCTACTTAACTACTTGATATACAAGCCAAACATAACCATCCAAATTCTCAGATGTTTTCAATTTGAGATCAATTGATTCTTTGATATCTCGAAAAAGAACGAGACTATCCACGCCTTTAACATAAGGAGATACTAGAATACTGATTTCATCAATAAGTGAATGCTCAAAGAAATAACTATTGAGTTTTCCTCCACTATCGATCATTAATGTTTTAACATTGTATTTCTTCTTGAGAATACTCATTGCCTCTTTATAATCCACGTGTTTCATACCAGTTTGTATATAGTCATAGTTTCTAGCGCTCATATACTCAAGATAAGACATAGGAGTTTCCTCAGAAACAAGTACTATAATATTTCCGGAATATTCCGATTGTCTGTAGAAATGCAACCAATTCTCCATTTTTCCTTTGCTATCAACGATCACCCAGTATGGTTTTCCTTTCTTTGGTTTGTTAAAATCAGATTTACTCTCACTCGGAGTATCTTCTTTTATCCATGAATAAGCTGTTACAGAACCAAACATATAGACATCAGGATTGTACTTGCGAACAATATCATAGTGTTTCTCCATATCCATGGGGATGCCTGTTATTGACATATCCAGACTAGCAGAATTATGCATTATTACTTTCATAAGTAATAAAACAGAGAGTAATAATTAAAGATTTTTAGAGAGAGAAAAACTCTCTCATTGAAATAATTTTACTGTTTCTGCCATTTTATTAATCACTTCAACATCAAATGGACACCGTTCTTCGCATTCTCCGCATTCAGTGCAATCAGAAGCATTTACTTCAAACTCATTGTATTTAGCTTTGATTTCTTCTGTTAATTCTATCTTTGCTTGATCAAAGACTTTGAAAACTCGACCAATGTCGATATCAGCAGGACAAGGTTGACAGTGATTACAATACACACATTCACCTGTGATGTATTCATCGAATTCTTTCAGAATTAGGGAGTAATCCTTCTCTTCTTCTGTGGCTGTGCAATAAGCTAATGTTGCATCAAGTTCTTCTATACTAGCAACACCTGGAACAGCAGTTGTAACTCCAACTTGGCTGAGAATATAATGCAAGCATTTTGTAGGGGTGACCTTCTCTGGGATCGTCTTCTTTTCTAAACCCATTCCCCCAGTACGATATCCACCAAGATTCACTTTAGCATTCTTTCGAAATAGAATCCCTCCAGCATAAGGTTTCATTGCTACGACACCAATATTCTCTTGAGCGCAAAGAGCCAGCACTTCATTACGATTTGGTAAAGCATTGTTTGTTAAATTAATCTGATACATGATCACATCAAAATTACCATTCTTGGCAGCTGCTTCGACCACTCCAAGACTATGAGTACTAATACCGATGAATTTTGCTTTGCCTTCAGCTTTAAACTTCAATGCCAAATCTAGTGGACCATTTGGTTTCAAAATTTTCTCTTCAAAGTTTGTGGGACCAAGAACGAAATGAACATGCAATATGTCAACATAATCAGTGTTCATGATCTCAAGATACTTTTCAAAGGTATTAGTACAAGATTTGATGCTTCTATTCTTCTTGTACTTGCCTTTGTATTCAGACGAACCAAGATGATGAACAAGAACGACTTTATCTCTATAACCTTCTATTGCTTTGCTTACTTTTGTTAAGTGCTCCTCAAAATTAAAAATTATATCGAAATAATTCACTCCATTCTCAATGGCTTTTCTAATCACAGAAGTTATTAGTTCTGGTGATTTCTTTTCTAGCCACTCAGTACCTATACTTACCTCACTAATTTTAAGACCAGTTCTACCTAATGTACGATACTTCACAGTCAAACCTCAAAATAACATCTAGAAGGATTAGACTTTCTTGCGGACATAATATATGAATAACTTACTATTACTCTTGAAATGCAATGGCATCAAGCTCTATCAAACAAGAAAAATGCAAAGTCTTCGTTGGCACTATTGTTCTTGCTGGTCTATGATCCCCAAAAAACTCAGCATAAACTACATTTACTTTATCCCAATAATTGATATCAGAGATATAAATCGTGGTTCTCAGAACTTTATCAAGACTACTATTTGCAGCTTCAAGGATAGTCTTCAGCTTTTCAAGAACGATTCTTGTCTGGTCTTCAATATTATCCGATGAAGGAACCCTTTCTCCTTTCTTTAAGGGTAATTGTCCGGAAACATAGATAGTTTTCTCATGAATCACTGCTGGTGAATAATGAGCCTTAGTTTTCTTATCTTTTTCAGTCAAATATACAAATTTCAAAATTATCACCTATGTATAGTAAATTACAGTAATTATTCATACAATATTTATTTATTCTTCAATTGCCCTTTAAACAAAAAGAAACCTGTGAGTAAAATGACAAAAACAGTCAAGGTAGCAGTAGTGCAAGAAGGATCTGCAGTAATGCAGAAAAAAGAATGTATGGAGAAAATAAGGAAAGCAACAAAAGAAGCTAGTGACAAAGGTGCAAAAATAGTTCTTTTTCCAGAAGCATTTATTCCAGCGTATCCTCGTGGATTGTTCTTTGGTACTAAAGTTGGGAGCCGTTCTGAAACAGGAAAACAAGATTTTGCTCGATATTGGGAAAACTCCATTGCTATTCCGAGCGAGGATGCTACAACTTTGGGAGAAATTGCCAAAAAAAATCATGTATATCTCATCATCGGAATTGTTGAGAGAGAAGCAGAATTCAAAGGAGGAACTCTTTATTGCACTCTCCTATACTTTGATCCTCAAGGTTTGCTACTTGGAAAACATCGAAAATTGAAACCCACCGGTTCTGAGCGATTAATTTGGGGCGAAGGGGATGGTAGTACACTCGCAGTGATTGATTCTCCTTTTGGGAAAATCGGGGGACTGATTTGCTGGGAAAACTACATGCCACTAGCTCGAACAGCTATATACGCAAAAGGAACTGACATCTATGTTGCCCCAACTGCCGATGCTCGAGATAGTTGGCAATCAACTTTACAACACATCGCTTTAGAAGGGCGTTGCTTCGTTTTATCCTGTAATCAATATGTCACAAAAGACATGTATCCAAAAGATTTAGCTTGTTATGACGAATTGAAGAGCTCTCCGGAAGTGCTCTCTCGAGGTGGAAGTGCAATTATTGATCCAAATGGAGAATATCTTGCGGGACCACTATTCGATAAAGAAGGAATTTTGTATGCTGAATTGGATTTGTCATTAATTCCCAAGACACGATTTGATTTCGATGTAGTAGGGCATTATTCTCGCCCCGATGTATTCCAATTAATAATTGACGAAAGGAAAAAAGAATCAATTTCAAGGATTGAAGATAACAAAGAAATGGAATAGTTTCTCTTATGAAGAAAATAGGATACTAGAACTATTTTTCGCAATAAATCAGATTAGCAGGTTTAAACATCTTGTAACCAAGTTTTGTATAGAGATTTTGAGCGATTTTGTTTTCAACACGAACAAACAAAGTTGAAATTTCTTTCTTAGCTAGAATTGCTCGAGTTATGGCAGTAGTCAAGATCTCACCATATTTCTGTCTGCGAAATTCCTCAAGAACGAAGAGATTTCCTATTTGTGCTAATCGAGGAGTTTCGAAATGAGTTCCTCCACAAGCAATTATTTGATCATCTCTTTCTATGAAAAAATAGAAACCGCTTTCAAGTTGCTTTGGATGCCAGGGACCAGAACCTATCGCTTGATAAAAATCATCTATTCGATCAACATCATCTGCTGTTGCTTTTCTTAGATATGGTGATGGAAAATCTTGAGGATTGTCTTGAGCATGGATGGTCATGCAATAATCTACTGCCACACTCCTTACTTTGAAGAATTCAATAACGTCTTGTTCATTTAACTCAAGTGACAATAATAGAAATGAATCAGGCAGTATTTCTCGTAAGAAACCCATTATTTTAACAAAGATGCTTCTCTCTAATTTCACCGGTAAGACTATTGAAGGCATGTGAAATCCAACGAAAACGATGAAGACACTTACAAGTTCATTCCTCTCAGCAAATACACCATAGATTCTTGCCAAGTCTATACAAGGAGGATGCAAATCACCAATCAAAACTAAATTATCAAGGTAGTTTATATGAGCAATTTTTCGGCATTTTTTAAGAAGATGATTTTCATTCTTTTCTATTAATCGAATCTCCATATAATCGAGCTTGTGGCATAAAGTATATAAGTTTTTCAAAGAACTGTCATTGAATTATACTTGCTAAATATTATTCATGTGGAGATAGATAAATGTCAAAAAATGCTAAATACTGTGAATCTTGTGGAGGAAAAAATAAAGCAGATGCAAAGTTCTGTGATGATTGTGGTAAACCATTTGATAAACCCGAAAAAACAACAGGAGATAAACCTTCTCGAGTCTCGGAAGGTGTCGGTTTAGAAGTTGTTTCATTAATTTCTAGTATCTTAGGATTTACTTGTTTACCTGGAATTGGTTTTATAATTGCTATAATTACTGGTTTAATGTCACCTACTCCTAAGGAAAACAAATACGCAAAAGCTGGTATTACTATAGGTTCCTTAGGTTTGATAATTCCTGTAATAATTGGGAGTTTAGTGGGTATTATATTTGGAATAGCTGAGACTGTCGATGGTACTGATGATTTAATATGGGCGCTCATTGTAGGCATAATTTTTCTAATAATAGCAGGAGTAGGCTTATTCTTCTTCATCAAGTGGATGAGAAAACCAGCTGCATAAATAAATCCTCTATTTGAGGATTTTTTTCTTTTTTTATTTAAATAGATTTAATCAAACACAAGATGCAATTTTTCGGAATCAGAGATTCTTTTATGATCAACTTCCGCTGCAATGTATCCAAAGCTTGCCCAGTTCTCTAATTTGAGTATTTCTTCTAGAATTTGTTTTGCTTTAGCTTTTTGATCGTTATAATAGTACCAATTTGCTACGCCATAACCAATGGTAGATAATCCCAATGATCCTTGTTCACGGGCTTTTTCAAGTAATTGTTCAGGGGTTACTTTGCCTTTATACATGAGTATGCAGTCATAGTAGTGATGATTTTCTATAATATCCAATTCATCTTTGATGTCTTGAAGATGCATGTCTGCTTCATATTTGATATTAAGTAACCGAAGAGTCATATAAATCCAATGAGCAGTCGAGACAATTTTATCATCATTATCTGATATCTCCAAACAATGCCTATAAGCAAGATTTGCTTTTGCATAATCACCATCAAGATAATACGCTAAACCTAAATGGTAAAAAATATTCGAATGAAGAGAACTAATAGGGATTCCACTAGGATTAGGAAATCCATCAGGTTCAATTTCATCTGATTTTCTATAGACTAATTGACTAGCCCTCTCAAAATCAGAAATTGCTTGTTTGAATAAACGCAAAGTAATGAAACGATGACCTCGATGACGATACATTCGAGCATCTTCGGGAAATTGCTTTATCCCTTTACTGAAAATTGCTAATGCGTTACGATATTTTCCCAAATAAGCAGTTCTTCGTCCCAACCAAATAAGGTTATCAGCATTTGGATTTTTTTCATATTTCTTTAGTGCTTCAAAATACTTCTTCATTAAATCAGAAGTTTCAGATGGAATTGGCATTTGAAAAAGAGGTTCTCCTGTGACAGAGAATCCTTCTATTTCTGCAAATAATTTCTCATCAGACATATCGACATTTCTCCATAATAATCAATTAATTATCAATTCATAGTTTTTTCCTATATTTTTTAAAATCAGTTTCTTTTCAGAGTCTTCTTCGTTAAAGCAATTGAAACTAAAACGGTTAGATAAACTAAAGAAACTATCGCAACAAAAACGAAGCTGTATTCTGTATAAAAAATAAAATTCGTTTTAGTTTTAGACGCAGTAAAAGCTTGCATAACATAATATGCAGGTTTTATGGTAACAGTAGAAACAATTAAACAAGATTTTCGGTGTTGAGGAATAGCCCCACCTTGTGTGAATTTAAAATAGTAAGCTTCTTCGATTCCAATCCCATCTAAGGTCTCAATAGATGCTTTGAGATGCGCTGCTTGGTAATCTCGAGTATATTTATCCCAAATAAGGTTTGGCCCGCCAAATTCCGAAACAATAATAGGAACGCCAGGAACTAAATCTTTCACCATTGAAACATAGGTTCCCCAGTTCTCATAATCGTCATATAAGTGAAGATCCAGCTCATCATAGGAAGCATTAGCTAAGACATAATTGACTCGAGCAACACCATCTTTTACAAAGTCGGATGCAAGTAATTCCTCAAGAGCTACACCTGTGATTGCGGTTGAGTTAGTTTGACCCATGTAGAAATCTGTGTAGTTATAATATGCTGCAGCTATTCGAAGATTCGATGTTGCTATTCCCCCAAGAACAAATGTCATATCCGGAATTGTTTCATTAGCAATCAAGTATACAGTGTTTGAATAATTAACATATTGCTCTGCGGTACCGATGAATTGGTATTCATTTGGCCACTCATTTCCAAACTGTATTTTATGGATGTTATAATCTGCATATCTAGTAAAAAGAGTCCAGAGAAACACTTCAAAGGCTGTAACATTTTTATAGGTGCAAGATTCGGGAGTTTTTTGATCAACATTCCACTCTGGGCCATCAGATCCAATAGTTAGAAGAATGTCAATATTATTTTCTTTGAAGAATTGCATCCTCTTATCAAATCCAGACCAAGTAAAATGTCCCTTATTCGCTTCAATATAACTCCAACTGATTCCCGTTCTTACCAGATCAATGTTTAGTTTTTCCATGTGATTCCTTGAAAATTCCCTTTGTCGATCATTCTTTAATGGTGGATAAGATAATCCCATTCGAAAATTGTCAATAGATAAACCTTCTAAATCCAACTTATTATTTGAACCAATAGCAATAAGTGTACCAAAACAAGTAAAGAATGCAAGAACGACTAGTCCAATACCAATAAAAACTATAGTCCTTTTCCTCACTAGTATCACTTTTTGAGCAATCTATTTTTACTTCAATATTGTTAATATATGCATTTAATCTTAAATAGTTAGAGTAATGAAAAAGGTCGGAACAAATGAAAGATGCACGAACACGTTGGGAAATGCTTAACCTAATTAGAAAAGAGAAATTCAGAATTATTTTACCAATTGCCATGCGGGAAAATGAAATCGACATGTGGATTCATATCATGAGAGAAGGCAATCCTGACCCATTGACTATAGATTTGGGTGGGGATAATGGCTACTTCGTTTTCACAGATCGAGGTGATGATAGGATTGAACGAGCTGTTTTTGGTGGGGATGAAGAAATGCTTCGTCTTACTGGTGTGTATGATATCTTTGGATCGGAAGATGAATTAAAACAATTCATTGAAGAACGAAATCCAAAAACCATTGCTGTTAACATGTCTGATTGGTTGGCAGTTGCTGATGGTCTTTCATATACCGGTTACAAGAAGCTCATTAAATTAGTAGGAGTGGAATTATCCACAATATTAGTTTCAGCAGAACAGTTGATCACTGATTTCCGCACCCGTAGAATCCTTAGCGAAATTGTAGTGTATGGTCAATTATGTGAAATCGCTAGAGGATTACTCGAGAGAGCTCTCTCCAATGAAGTTATTACTCCAGGAGAAACCACCCTTGAAGATGTTGGTTGGTGGATGGAGGATCAATTACTCAAACTAGGCATGAGTTCAACCTTTGCTATGAGCACACCTATGATCATTCACTCCATGAAATCAGAAAAAGAGGATTATCGCTCAAGTAAATACATCATCCAGCAAGGAGATTTGATGCAATACGATTACGGTATAAGTGCCATGAATTTTGGTACAGACTTCAAGCGTGTCGCTTATATCCTGAGAAAAGGGGAAACCGCTGTCCCGGCAGGTATTCAATACGGTTGGGATCAAGCCATTAAAGCAAGAGGAGTAATTCGAGATACAATAAAAGTCGGTGTAACTGCTGAGGAAACACTTGCAAGTATCGGAAAAAACCTCGAGGAGAAAGGATTTGAGTATATCCATTTAACACTTGATCCTATGCTTGGTGGTGGACCAAGTCTTGAACCCAAAGAAGATCAAGAATATCCAGGAAAAACCGAGATAACAGTTGATTGTCATTGTGTAGGTAACACTGGTAATAGTGAAGTGGCTTCCGGTCCTTCCATTGCTGGTTTCCGACCAGATCGAGCTCATCTAATTATCAAGCCCAGCAATCTTTTTGCTTTTGAGTTTATCGCATACACACCAAATGAAGAATGGGATGGAGAAAAAGTACGGTTTAATATGGAGGATAACGCTATTGTTACTGAGAATGGTGTTGAGTGGTTGTATCCACCAAATGAAAGGATTCTATTAATTCATTGAAAGGTTGTGCTAATGTGCCAATGGCTAAAATCAAAAACAGTAAGAAAATCAGAAAGCATATCAAGGAAATATTTACTGAGGCAATTACAAGTTCTATTTCAAATCTTTTCAAGGTTCTAGAGAACTTTCATGAATTAGCTGAAGATATCCCACAAAAAGAACAAGAGAATTATGAAAGATACTTCGACAAATACATGACTCATGAAATCAATCTAGTGAGAATTGAATTAAGAAAAATTGAGTTTAATTACAAAGAAAGCATGCATAGAACAAATAAAAGAGCAGAAAAATTCGAGAGAGAATTAGCGAATGAATCTCTAGCTCAAGAGATGCGAGTTTTTTATCAAAAAGAGTATTTGAATATTCTAAAACCATTGTTTTATATCGAACAGATTTATGAGAACTTCCAGAAATATCTTGAAGTAATTAAAATTGTACAAGAAGAATTCAATGAATGGTTTTTCCTTGGTAATATAGATTTTATGAAGAAATTATTGCAACCATATATTGTAGTTGATGATTTTTCACGACGAGAAAAAGAGATTTGGATCTACAAGAGATATGAAAAGGAATTAACTGATGAAAGGAAGAAGAAGATGTTTGATAGAGCCGGTTTATTGGTGAAAGATGATGAATGATACTCGAAATCATTTTAAAGTAAGTGATATTCAGAAATTCTCAGTTGAGGTTCTTATAAAAAGTGGTTATCCCGAAGTCTCAGCTAAAGCAACTGTTCATGCTTTACTTGAAGCTGATAAAAGAGGTATTTTTTCTCATGGATTAGCAGGTGGAACTGGATTAGAAGAATCAGTTAAAGGTATAGGTCTTTTTTCAACCGTTGACCCTAAAGCAGAACCAGAAATCCTACCTCAGAAATATCCAGCATTAGCGATTATTAATGCTCATGGTGCTCCGGGACACATCACTTCTATGAAAGCAGTGCATTTACTCGAGAAACTTGCTAGAAAAAACGGAATAGCTAAAGTCTATGTTTGCGAAGGGAATCATTTTGGTGCTGCTGGGGTTTGGAGTGAAATGATTGCAGCTCAAGGAGATCTAATTGGAACTGTAACTTGCACAACTTCTGCTCTTGTGAAACCTATGGGTGATGATCCAAAAGGTTTAGATTATACTAAAGGAGCAGGAACTGAAGTTAGAATTGGAACAAACCCAATAGCTGTTTCTGTCCCACACAAAGATGGAATTATGACAGTTGATATGGCATTAACTCGGATGGCTGCAAATTACTGTATTAAAGCTTACAAAACGGGAGATATGTTGACAATTCCAGAGTACGCTGCTGATAAGGATTATAAATCAACACTTGACCCAAAAGATTTCATAATGAGGGAAGACAGTGGCAAGCAATATTTGACTGGGAGTATTTTTCCACTTGGTTCTACACAGGCAGGATATAAGGGAGATGCTTTACTTAGAATGATTGAGGTTGAGCATTCAGTTTATGGTGGACCTATAGAGAAACTTACAGTTGGTGAAAAAAAGCAAAGAGTTTCATTAGCTTTTCAAGCACAAGTAATTGATAGTCTTTATACTGAAAAGGAAGCTCGAAACCGTGTGCATGAACTCATGACTGATTATGAATCAAAGTATTTCGGTGAAGCAACAAGATGGCCAGGGGATCGTTCAAAAGAAGCTTATGATTATTCTATGAAAGAAGGTATTCCTTACAGTAAGGGTCAAGTCGATATGCTAGAACGAGCTGCATCTCATGTTGGTTTGAGTTTCAGTGAAATGGTTACATCAATTGGAAAAAAGCAATATCCACATGAAATATTTAAGAAATAGATTTCAATAGAAATGGATTTTTTTCTTAAACTATTGGATTTTGTATTGGAAAAGGATCAGTATTATTGCTTCCATTAATATCATAAGTGATTCCGGGAATCCAGATCAAATCCGACCAGTAGTTTCCTTCACTAATTAATGGATAAAACCAGGTATTTTGCCCAAAATGACTTTCTATGGTACTATCATCAAAAGCTTGTGCATCCATTAAAATTGGACCATCAACATTATTGTCAAAGAAGTTGTTGCTATAGATGAAACAACCCGAAGAATGTCCAATACTTATACCAAAGCTAGTATTGTTTTGTAATTGATTTTCTATAAATGTAGAATTATGTGAGTAAACTATTGATAAACCAATGTCATTAAATCCACAATAATTGTTTTTTATTAGTGCTAAGTGACTTCTAATTCCAATTCCAAAAAATTCGTTAAAACTACAATTATTTGATTCAACAATAAAAGTAGTTTTTACAACCGTAGGAAGTTCTAGAAATTCATCAATCTTTATACCAGCTTTACTTAAGATACAAGTATTGTTACTTATCGAAACATTGTAATTTTGATAGAAACTAAACGAATATTCATCCCAATAGTCATAATACAACCCAATTTCTTTATGTCCAACTAAGTAATTATTTTGGATAATTGAATTGCTTATATTGCCTTTCAAAGCTATACCATATGTTGAATTTAGACAGAAATTACTCATAATTGTAGAATTTAAACAGTGAGCTAAAAGAATTCCAGTGAATCCATACTTGCATATATTATTAGTGATTGTTATTCCAGGACTTCTAAGTACTTGTATACTGAATGTACTATTCAAGGTATTGTTACAGATTAACGCTGTGCCAAAATTAACATCAATTATTAATATGGCGTCATATATTGCTTGTATAGTACAATTTCTAATTACAAAGTAACTTGTTGTGTCACTTATCTTAATACCATAGTCCTTAGTTGTTTTTATCTGAAGAAATTCTAGTCGGAAAGGGTCATTCTTTGTTCCAGATCCTGGAAAGTTGAATTTTCTTTTGAAATCCGAATCATTAGAGATAACAATTTCACCTCGAAAGCGATCTTTGTTTTGTGAATGCCAGATTGAAACCCAGATACTAACTACAGTTGATGAGAAAAGCATAACTACTAGAAAAATAGTTATTGATTTTTGTTTGAGTACCATTCTAGCCATTTTCTCACTCTCCTTCGATTTTTACTTTATCTAGTTTCTTAACTAATCTTCTGCGTCTAAAGAACCAAACCAAGGAGGTTATAAAAGCAGTAAATGTAACAGAAAGTATGACAAACAGCGCAATCATTATTTTATCATCACGAAAGGTATAAAGTGAAATTGAATCAGTTATTGATAAAAAGATAAACATGAATAAAAGACAATAAGCAAAATAGGAGATACTTGTCAACCAAACATAAGAGGTTATTTTTAGTGTTCTATCACCATGAAGTTTTGGATTTATACCACTATACTGAATAAGAGAGAGAGCAAAGAATAACACAGGTATCCCACTTATGAAAACTATAAATTCAGTAAAATGCCAAATAGGGAGATAGATTCTAATGATATTATTTAACTCATAATAGAACCCATAGTCCATCAAATTAATTAGCTCATTATTAACTACATCTTTTCATCTAAAAAAACTATTGACAAGTCATTTTTGAATAAATAACCTAATGAAAATCGAAATCTAATTTCCTCTGTTGATTTTTTATTCTTCATCCTTTTCTGCGAATCTTAGTCTTTCCTTCAATGAAGGTCTTTCTTCAGGATAGTTGGTGCGATAACTTGGTCTTTCTCCGGCAATTCTATTTAGAGCCCAATTAGCCCATTCACGAACTCGAGCATTTTCGTCTTTGAGTGCCGTAGAAAGCTCAGGTATAGCAGGTATAGCTCGTTTCTCCAACTCCCCAAGAATAACTGCAGCATGGCTTTTGAATTCTTTACTATTATCTCTCTTCATAATATCTATAAGAGTAGGTAGCAACTGACTATCTCTATTCCCCATTTCACCAAGTGATAGTGTAGCCCATTTTCTCACTTCCCAATCTTTATCTTTAAGAGCCTTAACTAATGCTTGTTTTATCTTCTTATCCTCTTTTCCAGCTGTACCAAGCATATATGCAGCAACTGCACGCGACTTCTCGTCTCCAGATTTCAAATCCTTAAGGTATTGTTTGATTTCCTCAGGACTTACTTTGAGATCAGGTTTTTCAGCCAACCTAAACACCGCTACCATATGTAAATTGCTTTAGTATCCAAAAATCTTTCTCATAGATTTTTAGGGAATTATAGCTTAAAACCACATTTTGTACAGTGTTTCCAATTAACATTATTCTGTACATTACAGTTGGGACAGTAAATCTCTCTTTTCACAATATTTTTTCTTAGCCAAATAGGAATAATAGAAATTCCTGCTAATAAAACAACACTGATTAAAATTACATTTCTTGTATGAACATATGGTAAGAAAATATCATAATAGCTAGATGTTTTTGGATTAGAAGGATCACTTGTATCTAGTATTAACATCCCGGTTTCAACTGTAGTAATGTAAACATAGTGATCAACAACAGCCATATCTCTAATTGATTCTTCAGTATCATGCACAAGGATTTCTGAGAGAAAATAAGGATTTGAAAAATCAATAATTCCTATTCTACTAGTAGAAATACTATCAGATTTCAGGTAATATATTAAATCACCATTACCAAAATGACCTTCTAAATATTCAACAGCAAATGAGCTAACAAAAGAAATATCAGATATATTGGATATGTCGAGAATTTGTATAGCTCTAAATCTACTTATAATCGCATAGTCATCATATAGAGAAAGATAAGAGCCAGTTATGTTTTCATAATTGTTTATAAGCGTAGGATTACTTGGAATGCTGATATTAATAATAGACAGACCATTAGATTTAGTTAAAACATAAGCACTCTCTTCTTTAAAACAAATATCTTTTACACTTCCTATATTATATTCACCAATTTTAAGAGGTAAAAGAGGATTAGTGATATTTATGATTTCTAGTTTTTCATGAGGAAAGAGTAAAAGATTATTTAAAATGTAAAAATTAGGAATAGCACTTTGTTCAAGTTTGAAATTATTAACAAAAATTGGATTCTGTGGATCGCTTACATCAACAATGAAAAATTCATCAGAATCATCTTCTGGATTATAAGCTGAAAAATAAAGATAGTTGTTTGCTTTAATCATATCATCGGCATAATGATAGTCCATTTTTAAATGACTTACAAATTGTGGTTCATTTGGATTACTTACATTAACTATTTGCAAACCTTTATCCATAACATAGATATATACAAAATTTTCTGAAACGAAAATATCAGATGTTAAAATATTACTTTTTGCTAATGTAATCTCTGTTGAAGTGAAAATAGAAGCTAGTAAAATAAATGATAATAAATTAAAAAATGCAATCTTTTTGAGTTTCAATTGTTTACTCCCTACATACAGTACAGATTTCACTAATTTTAATGTTTTTTCGCAAAATAATTTAATTAATAATGAGTTGTAATCAGAATTAGTAATTCTTCATTAGTTGTATAAGACATATCCTGTTTTAAATTGAATCCCTGGGAGGTTAAAAAAAAAGTGAGTGATCGTAAAATAGAAGAGATTATTGATCAAGAAGATATTGTTTATTTAATGAGTTATGGAAGCTCATTATTTGCATCAAATAAATATAAGGAAACAATAGAATTTCATGAAAAATTATTGAGTTCTAATAAAAGTAAGAAAATTGATTTACATCAAGATGCTGAAATTCATTATAGGTTATCTTATTCATACATTAAATTGGAGGATACAGAGAAGGGTTTAGAAATCGCAGAAGAATACCTGCAAAAACCTTTCATAATTGAGCAACCTCATCTTAAAACCCTCTTTATTCAAATGAAAGCTAAAGCTTTGGCAAAAATGAAAAAGTTTGTTGAAGTAGCTATTCTACTAGACAGAGCTTTAATCGAAACACCACGTAATATCATTTTATGGATTGAATTGGGTGATATACAACAATCACAGCAGAATTATCAGATGGCTATTGAGTGTTATGAGAAAGCATTAGAAATAAATCCTAGCTTTACCTACCTACAAGAAATTATCGAATATCTTAAGAAAGGAATTTAGTGCCCATTTCCCTATCTTTTGTCAAGTTTTATTAGCATAATTCGAATAGCTTATCTGATGGAAATGACAAAATTAAGAAAAACCATTTTCTTGATGATTGTTATACTAACACCATTCATTTCTAACATTATCCCTACAGTTGGAACTGATGAAAGGTTTCTTTCTAAAAGAAATATTGATTTCACATCATCATATCAATCAATTGAACTGGATAAAGAAGTATTACAATCTGATGACAATTTTGGGGATCAACAGTTATTCTGGATCACTATGCCCGATTGGATGCAAGTGAGAGCCACTCTACTAGCAGAAGGTAATTACTGTTATATCTACATGGCAAACGAAACAATTGAATTACTCGGAGAAAATGAGTCAATAACTAAATGTGAAGCAATAAGAGATGCTTTTGATGCAGATATTTATCCTAAAGCAATTGAAGTAGCAGGACACCCTAGCGGAATACTCGGAGATGTCGATGGAGATCCAAAGGTTACTGTTTTCTTAGCGCCCTTAGTAAGGTATATGGTAACGGCATATCTTGGCTTCATAAATTTAGATCATGAAATGCCTGGTTTCCCTTATGCTAATCTCCGTGAAATGGTTTTTTGTGATTCAGAGCACAGTGTGTATGATACAATCTTTATTACAATTCATGAATTCAACCATTTAATATATTACAATAATGATTGGAATGATTGTCAATTTATCACTGAAGGCTTAGCGAATTATGCTATTGATTATGCAGGATATTATTCTTGGGTGACAGATGCAGTAACTAATTCGTTTCTTTTTCATCCTGAACTTTCACTTTTATTTTTCGTTCGTGAGTATGGTGAATTGTGGGATTCAAGTTATGGACAAGCATACCTATTTGTTACGTATCTCGCAGAACGTTTTGGGAATGATTTCACTAAGCAATTAGTCTTTATCCCCGAAGATGGGGCAATCGGGATTGATAAGGCACTTGAGCATTTCGGTTATGATTTTACATTTAATGAT
>JAHLVZ010000065.1 GCA_019058165.1 Candidatus Heimdallarchaeota archaeon | reverse complement strand
TGTATGTAGCTGTGCTTGACACAGGTTTAGTTGCCAATTGGCGCGATTACTTCCCCGAAGAACGAATAAAAACAGAATGGGGTCGTGGCTTCGTAGATAAAGGAGTAATGAGTGCTATAAAATCAGGCAAATATGCACCTAATGTTGTGGAATCAAGGAATTTCCTAGCAGATCACCCACATGGAACACATGTTACAAGTACAATCATAGGTTACAGCTTTTCTGGTACACCAGTTCTTGGAGTTGCTCCAATGGCAACTATAATACCAGTAAAAGTACTAGAAACATATCAGGGCATTGGCGAAAACTTTGGAACAAATTATGCAATTGCTGCAGGAATTGATTATGTAACTGATCTAGCAATTGCTAATCCTGGCAGTCGATTCATTATCAGTATGAGCTTAGGGTCACTTTCACCAATAGATGACGTAGAGAAAGCAGCAGTTGATAGAGCTATTGAAAATGGCGTTGTCGTTGTTGCAGCAGCAGGAAACTATGGAACAGAAGGTATGGATTCACCAGGTTCTTACGCACCAATTATTTCAGTAGGAGCTTCAGGTTGGGCATCCTATACTGACAAATACGGTTACAATGGTGAATGGCTAATAGGTGATTTATCCGGAGGTTATTTTTCCACCTCTTGGTGGTGGCAAGATGTTCCAGAAGATAACGCAAATGTTACATATGTCGGTGACTTCAGTGGTCGAGAAAATCCCGCACTAGGTTGGGACCAAGAATTAGATATCCTAGCACCAGGTACGTGGGTGGTTGGACCTTATCCGGTAGGAGTTGGTATGAGCCGCTTACCATGGTGGGCAAATGGATGGGGAAATGGCCTAGACGGTGGTAACTATTACTTTGTCGGTGGAACTTCGATGGCAACACCTCATGTTTCAGGAGTAGTAGCATTAATGCTACAGCTTAATCCAACACTTACTCCTGGAGAGGTAGAAGCTAGACTAAAGGCGACAGCTGATCCAATTCCTTTCGCAGGTGGTCAATATGTATTTGATCCAGATATTGGATTCATGTATATAACCTGGGGATATGATGGATTAAACGCTGTTGGCTACGGATTACTACAAGCAGATGCAGCGATACTAGCAGTATAACAACCAAAGAATGAATGGTAAAGAAGATAACAATCTTCTTTTTCTTTTTTTTTCTGCAATGAAGAAATCTCATACTTTAATATCACAGGAAACTTCTATTTGAAAAAATCACAGCATGCTAAGAATTAAATATAGTTGTTATATTTATTGAAAACATGAAGATTTAATTAGGATTTTAATTTTAGAGTCGCTTTGTGTAGTTTAATTATTCTATTATTAGATTTATACTATGCTTAATGATTGATGAAAAAATATTAATCATTTAAGGATTAGATTATTCTTGATAAGATATGATAGAAGATAATCTATCCAATGACAATCAGATTGATGAACCTATACGAACAATTGAAGTTGAAAAAACACATTTAATAACTGGCCTATTTCAAAAGATTAGGGAAAAAATAGAAGAAACTAACAAGCATAAAGTTGGTATTACATTAATTATTTTTATTATGCTCTTTTCCTTCAGTTTACTTGTAAGACTTTTATGTGCATTTTACTTTCGCAAGTTTTTTTACACTGATTATTTGGAAATTATCTGGAATAGGAAAGTCCAACTCATACCTAATGATATGCCATTTATGGGATTTACAGATTTTCCTGATTACTACTTAGAATGGGCAAGAGCTTGGTTTGAAGAAGGTTGGCGTCCTTATAGTACATGGGTTGAAGGAGAACCATGGAATGTTCTCAATCTTTACTCATATCCACCATTATTCCTATACTCAGTCACGTTATTTTGGCGTCCTGGAATGCGATCTGTTTTTGGTGCTTTATCTATTCTATTAGGAGACGCTTTGTGTTCCGGAATGGTTTTTCTAATCATCAAAGAAGTTGTTAAGGGGAAATTCAGTCAAACAGTGGCAATAGTAGGTGGATTGCTGATGGCTCTTTCTCCAATCAATGTTATTTACGAAGGTGTTTACTGGTTTAATTTGCAACCAATTACTCTTTTTACTTTAATAACATTCTACTTCGTTATTAAGAAAAAATGGTGGCAATCGTTTGTATGGTTAGCATTTGCATTTATGGCAAAACAAAATGCCTTGTTTCTAACGTTTCCACTATTCATGTTTATGTTGGGAGAAAAACTAAAAGAAAAAAACATTAAGAAATCAATCTTAGAGAGTTTTGGAAATGTGGGAATTTTTCTCTCTGTTTGTTTCTTATTCTCGGTTCCTTGGCTCTTTACAACAAGAAATTACATACCAATGTTGTTTTCCCTTGGGGGAAATATTGAACTTTCAACAATCATCTATGAACCTGCTTTGACACAGAGCATTCGATTTTCTTGGGCAATTTATGTCTTAGGGATTAAAGGATGGTTCTCAAAAATCGTCGCTTTTGGAGTAAATTCTATGTTATTTATGATTATTAGTGCAGTTGCAATATCAATCGTGTTTTTCATTAGAACTTATAGAAATAAATTAGATAATATTGAATTCTTTGAGTTGATAACTCTCTATAATGTGTTTGTGCATATTTTTATGCCCAGGGGAGTCTACAAATTTTATTCAGCTTATTATGCTCCAATTATTACTATCACTATTGTTACTTCACTTGCTTACTATATTAAAAATTGGCGTACAACTTGTCTCTGGTTAACAATCGCTGTTTTATTCCTTCTGTGTTTTGGTTTAGGTCATTTATGGATCCCTAGAGACGGAACACCATTGTTGTTATTCTTAGTGTGTCTTATAATAGGAGTTTTAATGGGAATTCGTACAATATTTAAAAATAGAATCACAAAGAAGAAATTTCAGACCATAATTTCAAATGAATCTTCTATTTGAAAAAATCACAGCATGCGAAAGCTTTAAAGATTCGATATTAAGAAAAAATCTGTAGGAAAACTAAGCACCGATGGTCCAGTGGTAAGACCCATGCCTGCCTAGTATGGAACCCGGGTTCGAATCCCGGTCGGTGCACCAATTATTTTCTTAAAGGCGCGTGGCTCAGCCAGGTAGAGCGGTGGACTCTTAAGATATCTGAGAATTATCTCTTTATCGTAGACATCCATCGGTCGGGGGTTCGAATCCCCTCGCGCCTGCCAATTCTTCTTGTTTCAATAGAAATAGTGATTTAGTTAAACTCAAATTAAACTAAGAATTAATTTTATTAATTGGTGAAGAAAATCCAACTAGGCAATATCTTATTCACCAATCTCGGCCCATATAGTTAACTACGTCCCATTTGTAGTAACCCATTCTCATTTTGGATCTTCTTTTTTTCTTTCTTTTTTCTCTTTTGGATTCTTTATTCATTTTTCTTTCCTCCAACCCTTTATTCTTTTAAAGAGCGTCAAATATATTATTCTCACGCGAGTATAAATATATTCTCACCAATTTGAGAACTGTTTCCAGAATTTTCCAGACAGAATTTAGTTATTATATTGCTTGAAAAATTATAAAAAGACTTGATTTCAAAGCAAAGTAGTGTTAGTTGTGGATTTTACTATGACCAAAAAAGCTTCGACAAAAAATAATGATGAACAATACTTTGTTCTAAAACCCCCAGAAATAAAAGAACGAGCAAGAGTATTGGTGTTTGGAACGTATGATATCATTCATCCTGCGCATTTAAAGTTCTTAGTTGAAGCTAGACAAACTGCGAATTGTTATGATTGTGAACTAGTTGTTGTTCTTTCTCGGGATAGTTCCATAGAGCGAATCAAAGGACATAAACCAATTTTTACTGAAGAAGAAAGATTGAAGCATGTTAGTGGTCTCCGTATTGTTGATTATGCACAACTTGGAAAGGAAGGAGAAAATTATTTTGATATAATATTAGACATTAAACCTGATTTTATTATTCTTGGTTATGATCAGTTACCAAATGATAAGCCTCTTCTTGAATTTATTAAAGAGCATCATTTGAAAATCACAGTTTATCGTTTACCACATTTTGAGAGTGGAGATTTGAGTAGTTCTTCAGAAGTTCGCAAAAAAGTCCTTGAAATCTATAATAATGAAAAAAAATAGTAAAGCTACCGAGCAGTGATTTTTTTTCTCCAGTGGGCTTCTAGTAGCTTGTTCTTTACACTAAATAACATTAGCTGGAATTTTTACTTTCGCTATTTTCTTGAAATCTGTTTTCTCAAACGCGGCTATTTTTCCTAGAATTCCTTTCTGATCTTCGCTTGTGATGATGCATTCATCTTGTTGTACATAGTTTCCTATATCATTTAGTAGGATTCGATATTCTTCTACGATATCCTCATCAGCAATTGTTGTTCCTTCAATACCTAAGTCTTTTAGTACTTCAATTTTGGCTTTATCTTTCTCTTTTATTTTTCCAATAATGAAGGCATCTCTCTCGAGAGGATTATTGTATTGATAGAACCGTTCGATGTTGTTGATATTATCATCCACTTCTCTCGCGGTTATTTTTTTCTCTTTTATTGATTTTTGCAACATTAAGTAAGGTAGTGTAAGTTCATATTCACCTAGGTCACTGAAATCGCCTATTCGCCACAGTTTTGGCGGTCTAAAAGTGGATCCGGTTCTTTCTAAATAATGCTCATGGAGTTCTTCAAGAATTGATTTTCCAACATGATCTGTCTGAGATAGAATACTCTCAGCGGTGATATCATTTAAAGTGTTTCCAGAGTATAGGAAATTTTCAATGTTTGAATTTAATTTTGATGTTACAAAATCCGCAGTGGAAACAACTGGATAATAATTCTTCGCATTTTGTATCCCATGTGTTGCTACCATTAAGTTCCAATAGAATTTTGATGCCTCTGTTGTTTTTATGTTATTCCAGAAGTTTTTCAGGTTATCATTGAGGATGTCTTGATAGGAACTATATTGGGCTCCTCCGTTCACAATAATATGTAAAGCCATTCTCCTTTCTTCAATGATATTTTGTTTGAATAGCTCAGCATGACCGCAGTCTGCTTCTTTAACCATCGAATTTAATGCCAAATACTGAATTAATGATTTGACAAATGTTTCAACGAATAATTTTGGATATTGATATCTTAACTGCAAGGCTTTACTTATGTATTGATAATTTGAAGAATCCAGAGATTTCCCAATCTCGTATAATTTTTGTCCTTCTAAGATAGAAATTTCTTGTAAGAGTTTAAATTGTTCATGAGGTTGAAGTCTAAAAAGAGATAAATTGACTTTATTATTTCTCATTAAATTTGAAATATATCGTTTATGTATTTGAGGATCTAAACTAGCTGCTCGAGTTTTTTTATCGTCGGGTACACCTAATAAATTGACAATGTGGTTAGAATATAATAAATTGTTAACGAGTAATATAATCTCATGTTCTTTTTCAATTGATAAAATTCCAATTATAATGTCTTCTCCGATTTTACCTGTCTCAGTAACGCCTAGACTGAGATTACAGTCGATATTTTCGCTCATAATTTGTCTTCCCTCTCCTGTAATTGTGTAAATTACTGTTTAAAATTATAATATACATTCGTTTCTATACTTATTAGTTATTCTCTTAAATCCATATATTTCGCGTGAAAAAAGAACTTCGAAAGAATTTAGCCGAGTCAAGATTTAAGAAGAGAATTTTGACTCGCAAAATATTGAATTATATTTTTTTCTTAAATTTTTCAAGTTTATCTGAGAGATTTAGCATTGATTCTTTTAATTCGAAAGCTTGTTTTGCATTTATCAAATCGGATCTAGTTCTGTTTACAAGATTTCTGGCAGCATCCAATTTCGATCTTAAAGGTCCAACCAGCATTTTTGTGTAGTCTATTGTCATTAATTCTGAGTATAAGTAATTCATATACTCAAATGCTCTTTGGGCGTTTTCAAAATCATTTGTTCTCAAGGAATCCATCATAAATCTTCTTAATTCCCCAATCGCATCACTAGCGGCGAGCATGTAACTTGTAAATGATATCTGGCATTCCTCAACTGAGGGAATTTCATCATTGCGGATCATGGAACTGATAAAAATCGCTTCTCCAAGCTCTTGCGCAGCATCACTTAAGCCTCGCCAACACTCGAGCGAATTTAGTCCCTTCACCATATTGAGTACTTCTTTGAGCATTTTTTTAGCTAGAGCAATTTTTTCATCAGCAATATCAAATTCCTTTCGATGAACTGATTTAATTGCTTCACTACAAACCCTAATAATCCTTCTTTGTTGTTGAAGGACTTTATCTCTTATTTTATCCTCTTCTTCAAGCATCAATTTGATTTTTTGCATGGATTGCTCAAATTTTTTCGTTTTCAAAATCGACCAACTCTATATTGTTAGTCATTTTACATGTTATAAATTCATCCCAAATATTTGTATTTAAAAGAAAACTTCTGTGGGAAACTGCAAAAAGCCGAATACTTTCAGCAATCTCTAAGAAAAGATATTCCCTTTAAACAGACAGAGAAAGAGGGGTTTGGAAATACTTTCACCAATCACTCTCAACTTTTTATATAACCTTTTGATAATATACTAACTAAGGAGCGCAGAAACATGCAGACGAAGAAAAAGATCATTCAGAAGATAAAAATCGAAACAGTTCAAGCTAGAGTCAGACTCGACTTGTCTCCTTGTCCTGGTTGTGAAGGTTCGCTGAATTTTTATTTGGATTGTCCTTTTGGTGACGGGAATATAGTCAATCCAGAAATATGTGCAGAAAAATGTAATGTGCAATGCGAAGCTTTGATTTTTTGTGAGCAATGCGATTATGAGGAATTTGTAGAGTTATTTCCTAGATCAGGATTACCCCTCAATAAGGGATTAGAAGAAAGAGATGCTGTTTAAAGTAACAGCAGAAAAGTATAGGAATCATTTATTCTTCTATTTTCTTTGAGTTAATCTTCAGGGATATCAGGGATGATAAGATTCTCATCGAAATCTTCATCATAATCCGGAATGTATTTGTCTCCAGGCGGGAGTAATTCTGGTTTCTTAGCTAATATTCTTTCTATTTTCTGAGCTATAAACACTAAGGTTATAGCTTGTGAAACATAAGCTTCTCCTTCAAGTACAGCCATCACTAAAGCATTTTGACCAGCACTTACCGCTACTATGTGCTTGTCACCTGGCACATTTATTTGGATGTCTCTTACACCTTTAAATTGCAAAAGATCAGATACATATTCAGAAATGTGAATTATACCAGATGCTGCTGCGCTTAATGCTTCCTTCAAATCTTCCGAATCGTCTGGAGCGAATGTTTGTATAGGTATTCCAGAGCGAGATGCTACTACTATTGTATTGACACCTGTTGATTGTGAAAAATCAGAAAGGATTGTTTCTATGTCTTCCATTTTACATCCAACCTAAAGTTAGCTCTTTTACGTTATTTATTTTACTGTTTACTGTTTTATAGCATTTTCTAGTGACTTATATCTTTCTCTTTTTATTGATTTTTTGCTGTTTTTCTTTTAAAAATAAAAATAATTTTTTCGGATTATTAGTTATAATCCCGTCAATTCCTAGTTTTGTTAGTTTCCAAGCTTTTCTCTGACTATCAATTGTCCAGACCCGTAAAGCTAATCTATAGTATCGAGCTTCTGAAAATAATCTTCTGTTAACAATTGTATGCTTGGGATGGATTCCGTCACATTGTGATTTTGAAATAAGAGCTTGTAGATTTAACCGAGCTGTTTGATATAGAAATGCCGTTGGGATTTCACTGTTTAATTCTTTTATTTTCTGAAGTACAGAAATTTCAAATGAGGATATCACATATTTTTGATTTATTTTTAGCTTGTCCAGCATCTCCAAAAGCTGTTTTTCAAATCCTTGTTCCTTGATTTCTATATTTAGCCATTTTTGATTTCCGAATTTCTTCAAAACATCCTCTAGTAGAAGTATTTTCTCTCCTTTTCCAAAATCGAATTTCAATAATTCTTGATATGTTTTTTGACTTACTAAACCAATTCCATTAGAAGTTCTATCTATTAGTGTATCATGAATTATTACCATTTGATTGTCAGCTGTTAATCTAACATCAAATTCAATACCATCTGCTCCATCTTGAAAAGCCTGAGTAAATGCTCTCATAGTATTTTCTGGTTCAATAGAAGAGGCTCCTCTATGACCAAATATTATTGGTAACTTCATTTTCCGCCACTTTATAGAATTGATTACTACAATTGTCGAAACTTGCATTTATCTAGTTTAATATAATTCACATAATGGAAAGATACAAATATATTTCCTCGCATTTCAAAGTGAATCGTTATGGATATTAGATTAATACTCAAATCGACCATGGATGCTGTTCTTAAAGAACTCAAAGCATTGTTTAATGAGAATGGGATGAAACGTCAAAATCTTGGTAAATTTGGCGATATCTTCTATAACGAATTTGAGGATTATCTAACAAATGGTGGAAAAAGGATAAGACCATTTTTGGTGAAAACTGCTTTTGATGCTGTTGGTGGAGATCCTAAAGAAGGCAACATAGTCAGAGCATCTCTTTCTATTGAATTATTACATAACGGTTCTTTATTGCATGATGACGTTATAGATAAGGATGAAACGAGGAGAGGGAAACCAGCCTTTCATGTTATATTCAGAGGGTTGCATTCTGAAAAGAAAAAAGAAACATTTGAAAAAGCAAATGATTTTGGAGAAGCAATGTCAATCTTCGCTGGAGACTTGTGTTTCCCCTTTGCAATTGAAAGCATAATCCAAAGTGGTTTCCCTGCAGAACTTAGTAATAAGGCTCTACGTGCATTCACCCAAGCTTTTCGCGAAGTTATCGATGGAGTAATTATAGAAACTGGCGATATAATTCTCCATGATGGAAGTGAGGAAACCTACAAGAAGATGGTTGATCTCAAAACTGGAGCATTAATTAGAAAAGCTGTGGAAATTGGAGCAATACTAGGAAGAGGAACTGAAGCTCAAATAGAAGCTTTAGTAGGATATTGTAGTGGAATTGGCACAGCATTTCAAATTCAAGATGACATCTTAGGTATTTTTGGAAAACCAAATGAACTTGGGAAACCTGTTGGTGGAGATATACGAGAAAATAAACAGACCATCCTTAGAATTTTTGCTATGAAAAAGGGAACAAAAGATCAAATTAAGAGACTATCTGAATTGCATGGAAAAGTAGATCTCTCAGAAAATGAAATAATTGAAGTGCGAAAAATTTTCGAAGAGTCCGGAGCTTTAGACAATGCTTATGAAATGATTAAACAAGCAACTCAAGAAGCCATAAACTCACTAGAAAAAGCAGACCCTCCTCTAATAGAGAAACCAAAGAAACACCTAGTCACCTTAGCAAATTATCTTGTTGATCGCAAAAAGTGAAATTGGCAATTTTTCCACGAATCAAATTAATTTTTAGGATTTAAATATTCAATTTTGCTACTTCTTAACAGAGTTCTTCTAAAAAGAGGATCTATTGATGAC
The DNA here is from genome assembly GCA_019058165.1 of Candidatus Heimdallarchaeota archaeon. Taxonomy (GTDB): domain Archaea; phylum Asgardarchaeota; class Heimdallarchaeia; order JABLTI01; family JABLTI01; genus JABLTI01. Next base: position 4,774 of record JAHLVZ010000065.1, on the reverse strand, counting down.
TAAGAATGCAATAAAACATAACATTTGTGAAATGTCAGAGGAAGAAAGGAAGAGAGTTGAAAATGAGTTTAAATCCAATTTAAGGTATTCTTGGCAAAAATCCATTGCTTATGCTTTAGCCTATAAAGCTACTATTGAGAAAGTAATGGATGAGCTCCTCGCAACGTTTCAGAATTTTCTTCCTAAGAATCATCCATTAAAAGAACTAATTTGTGATGCAATTAGCTCCACCTTCAAAGAAGTTTTAGGGAGACTATTTACTTCAAATGATATTACGGACATTGAAATTGAAAATGATTTTATTAAGATTACATCAACAAAACTTGAAGGGATTCTATTTTAATCTTTGACAAAGCAAAGTATAGAAAGTGTAGCAAATATTTTATTTCCGGGTAACATTATTTTGCTATATTAATAAATTCTAAGGGGTATCAAAATGGAAATTCTAGTGATTGGTGGTAGTAGATTTAGTGGCAAAAATTTGGTTGAATCACTTGTAAAGAAAGAACACGATGTTACTGTACTCAATCGAGGAAATTCTGAACAAGCAATTACTTCATTCTATAAAACTGAAAAATACGATTATCCGAAAAAAGTTGAGATAATTCATGCTGATCGAACTGACAATGAGCAGCTATCAAAAGCACTACAGAGTAAGAAATTCTCAGTAATAATAGACACCTGTGTTTTTAACGAGAAAAATATACAAGCAATTTTAGATTTTGCACCAAAAGAATTAGCAAATTATGTTATGGTTAGTACAGCTAGTGTCTATGAAGAAGAAACATTAATGTATTATCCGGTTTCTGAAGACGAACCATTAGGTTCGGAAGCTGAAGAAGGACCGTTACCATATAGTCGTGACAAAAGAAGAGCTGAGTCCCTCCTCAAAAAAAGTTTCCAAGAAAACAATTTTCCTATGACAATCATTCGACCGACCTATATTTATGGACCATACAACCCTATGTATAGGGAGTTCTATTTCTATGATCGAATTATGGATCAAAAACCAATCTACATGCCAGGGCATGGTGATATTCTAACAGATTTTGTGTATAGTAAAGATGTTGCATGGCTGCTTGCTGCTCCAATAGAAAATAAGAAAGCTATTGGACGAATTTACAATGCTACTGGAGGAGTGGCAACTACATTAAAGGATTATGTGAAAATCCTTAGCAAGATTATTGGTAAAGAGACAGAAATAATTCATTATGATCCGGAAATTCTGAAAAAGGAAGAATTGAAGTTTGAGGATTGGAAACTAATGTTTCCTTTTATGTATAACTCTCACTTAATTCTAAGTAAAGAAAGAGCTAGGATTGACTTGGGTTATCAACCAACACCATTTGAAAAGGGTCAAAAAGAAACCTTTGAATGGTACAAAAAAGTGAAGAACCCTGAATGGAAAGGTGATTACTCTTTAGACATAAAAATCGCTAAAGAAATATCAGGAAAGTAAAATTTCCAATGAAATTCCCATGATTTTCTTCGAAATATTGATTTTTCATTAAAACATAAACTAATTGAGGTTTTTCCTTGACAAAAGATCAGAGCCTAAAAGAGCGCAAAGAAGAATTAATTGCAAATTACAAAAGAAATGGATATTTTAAATCAGAGGAAATTATTCGAGCTTTCCGAGTGGTACCAAGAGAAGAATTTATTGGACCAAATCCAAAGCGATTAGCATATATGGATCGACCACTTCCAATTTATTCCAATCAAACGATTTCCGCACCACATATGGTAGCTATGATGGTTAGCAAAGAGGTTCTAGATCTAAAAATTGGTGATATATGTTTAGAAGTTGGAGGTGGGTCAGGCTATCATGCTGCAGTGGTCGCCGAAATTGTTGCCCCAACTGGTTCTGATAAATCAAAATGGGGACATGTATATACTATAGAACGCATTGAAAAATTGGTTAATTTTGCCAAAGAAAATTTAGAAAAAACAAAATACTCTGATAGAGTAACCGTCATTCATGCGGATGGTACAATAGGACTTCCTGAAAAAGCACCTTTTGATAAGATCACAGTTGCAGCTGCAGCTCCGGAAATACCTCCTCCACTTATTGAACAGCTCAAACCAGGTGGAAGATTGGTCATTCCAGTTGGTGGGAAAAATTATTTCCAAGAGCTTAAAATTGTATTCAAATTAGAAGATGGGAGTATTAAATCAAAAACTCAATGTGGAGTAGCCTTTGTTCCATTAATTGGAAAGTATGGATACTAAAGAAAATTAATTACTCTCACCAAAGAAGTCCATCAAGCTACTTTGATCATCTATTTCTTTGATAAAGTATTCATCTATTGAATTATTAAAAAGCTCTAATCGTTGTTTAAGATATTCTGAAAGTTTGTATGTTTTAATAAGACCATTAGCAGTTTCGAAATACTTAGTTACTGTCTTCTTATGTACTGTGAGCAGCAGTTTACCACCGTCATCACAAGCGGTGCATTTCCCAGTCAGCGGTAATCTTCGATATTTCGTATTACACCTTACACATCTAAAAGTCTGGGTGCCAAATGCACGCAAACAACCTATCATATCAGGGAAGAAGTGTTTATTTATTACTCGTTCTGCAACATCTTCCAGATGAACAGCACGAATAAGCTTAGCGACTGCTAATTGAGCTTCTAATTTTTCACTCATTTTTCCAAATCGTGAATATGCAGTTGAGATAGGACCAATACCAATATCAGAAGTTTCATGTGTGTAGTAGAAATTTTCAAATTGCTCTGGAGTTTCGAGTCTATTACCAATCAAATCAATGATTTGAGCTATTTTTTTCGATTCAATGAATTTGAAGGATTGTTCATAAAATTCCAAAGGATATCTTCGTGTACAATCCACAGCATGTGATTCATCATCAACTTCTAGAGGATTAAGTATTAAACCCAAAGTCAGAGGAGCATCCATTGAACCTCCTCTAGTTATAGGCAAAAATTGTTTTGAAAAATCTAGAAAACCTTCAAGCATTAAAATTACAGCATCCTCGTCTCCATCACATTGATGAGTCAAAACGTACTCATTTACCAAAATGTTATGATATTTTTCTGCATTTAATGAATAGACAAATTCAGTTCCTGATTTTATAATTTCTTTCTTCTTAATAGTGAGTAATCGATTGTTTTTGTATGTCTTTTGTGATTTTATTTTCTTGGATTTAACAATGCCATCCAATAATTCCTGCTTTCTTTTAGAAGTGAAGCTAATTTTATCACTAAAAGCTAGAGCATTTTCACCTCTTATTGCAAGTTTATATTCTGTATTTGAATTTCTCGAATAACTTGAGTATCCTGAATATATTCCAAAGCGTAACAGTAGAAAATCAAAATCCTTCAAGAGTTCTTTACTAAAAGAGGAACATAAAACAGTTCCATTTTTTCGATCAACTCCACCATCACCACTGAAGTAAGTACTAATTAAATGCTTAATCTTATTCTTTGGTAGTTTTAAGAGGAATGAGGGGATTGCTTTGTTTCGAGAACCTGTCTGTAATTGCAATATATTTTTGAAAAATTGATAAATTATCCGACTAGAAATGGTAATACGATTGGAATCTATATATGGTTTGAACCCCTTTCCAAAAACCTCTGCTATTGAGGAAAGCATGTCCTCACGCAAATCAGATTCAGACACTGCCAAATCAACTTGATAGTTAAGTTTGTCAACCTTTCGGTAAAATCCTTCAGCAAGATAATAGCCGATAAGTTTCATTAAGCTATCATTAAAGGGGATAATTCGATTTATGAAAGTATGATCTCTTTTGAATCCCAAAGTGCAATGGGGAATATCCATTATAGTTTGTTCATCAAATTTCAATAGTATTTCTAAAACACTCAAGGGTATGGAATCTCGTTCTCTGTAATAATTATTGAGAGTTTTCTTGTTAATTGCTAGTTTTTCAGAAAGCTCTTTTAGTCCATACTTATCAACAATGGTTTGCACAAAGGAGCTAATACCCCTAACCATTAAGTCATCCTTAATATCAATAAACTCATTTTTTATAAATTCTTTAAGTAAATCTATTTCTTGGATATCCTCTTCATCAAGTCTTAGACTTGGTAGGATGAACATATCACCTTTACTAACTTCTGATGCTCTTTTCTCTACTAATTTTCCATCTTCATGAACAATTACTGGGTGACCGGCGGTTGTAGTATAGGATCTTTTCCCAACTAGATGAAACTTTACCAAGTGTTCAGGTGCTGGTGTTTTAATTACATCAAGAATATTTGTTAGTGTTACTTCTCCTAATGAGTGATCAAATGAATAAGCTTTGATTTCTCTCTTTGGTTGTTTTTTAACTAAGACCATCTTTTCTTCTATTTCATTATCAAACTCATTCTCATATAGATCTTTGATTTTTACTCGAGTAATTTTCCCTTCAATATCAACAAGGACTTCAGTATCGCCAGGAAAACAATTTCTCCTCTTCGCAGCATGCCAATAAGGATGAGCTAAATTACCTTTTACACTTGTGAAACCAATAACTCTTCCTGTTATTCCAGAGGAGGTGTGCGGAGCTAGACCAATAATTAAATGTCCAATAAGTTCTGTAATTCGGGTAATATTATAGAATCGAGGTAATCCATAAACGGATTCTAGCATATCATCAACATATTTCGAAACTCTTACGAGGAATTCACCATTGTCAATATTTAAAACAACATCCTGTATCTTCAATTCGCAGATTTGTTCTTCATCTGTCAATGGTTCTCCATTAGCATCTTCTGTATAACCTAGCTTGTTTAGTTGTTCTAATGTTGCACTA
>JAHLVZ010000244.1 GCA_019058165.1 Candidatus Heimdallarchaeota archaeon | reverse complement strand
CTCGATATCCTTCCCAAACAAGCGATAAAGGTTCCTAGACACACGAAAATCAAACCAATATATTGTAGAGCTGTCATAAGATAAGGTATCTCGAAGTTAAAATAGAGGAAGAAGTTATCCCATTTTAATAGATGCAATAGTGGCCATACGAGAAAGAAAATCCAAAATAAAAGACTAGTTATTATAGTTATGATTTTTATGAAAGTTTTATCCTTCTCCCAAGCAGGATAATTCTCAGCATTATTTTTTTCTCTTTGAACTTTACTTGTCTGTGTAAGAATGTCTAATGGAATATGAATGATCAAGTACGTTAGAGCATTAATTCCAATGACCCAAGCTAATATATCATAGTTTATCATCAAATATCGCTTCGATTTTTCTGTTTAATTTCCTTCTTTCATTTGAAAGAAAGATATTTCAGTTTTTTTTCTAACTAAAATTGATTATTTACTTTTCTAGGTGAAGCTTTTCCGAGCATTCTCCTCTTCTTCGTCCATAATCAGAACCAATAGACTTAGAGAAGGATCATCTATTCTTGCTATTTCAAGGAATCTAATTGAACTGGCAATGGATTCCCGAATAGGCATAATTAATTCTTCTTCTTCACCACCGAACTTTTTCAAGTCAATATTTAATCGTTTTTCAAAATCCTCTGCGGTCAAGGTCTGATCTAAGAATAAATCAAAATTCTCCCTACATTTCTCGACAAAGTTGTTGTGTAAATCTTCTCCAGCAATACGAAGAACAATGCATGATGGTAGAAGTATGTTTTTCACCCACTCATCGACAATTCTTTCACGGTCATATAATGATTCAGCAATGGATTTTGAGAAGACATTATGCTTTCCGATGAACCTAGTTTTCATACCTTTAATCGATTCTTCACCAATTTTTGCAAGTTCATCGAAACCATATTTTTCTTTGTATCCTGCAAATGTTTTAATGAGTGATTTAATTAGAACCACAAGATTATCTGATAAATTATAATTATTACGCAAAATAGTACTAATTTGATTTTCAGCTTCAACTGAGTCTACTTGATCTTGTGCAATAGCAAGAAAAACACGAGCAATGATTTGTTTTACTTCCTCAATTTTCCCTGAATTTCTCAGGGAAAAGAGCAATAGCGGAGTAATGGTCTGCTCTACCATTTGACTAATCCAAGTTATGATTATTTGCTGGTGGACAAGAAGAATGATTGCATCTATAATTACTTCCGGTTTCTTGCCATAGACAAGTTCCTCATAGAAACTCTCCGTGAAATCATTGACTAAATCAAAAATAAATTCAGCTACATTCTGATCCTTAAATGAAGGGATTTTTTTCAAGAAATCCTTTTCAGATTGTGATTTTCTTTTATTATTCGTTTCCAATGAACTAAAGAAGAGATTCCAGATTTCCTCTTTTAATAATACATAATCGTTTGCATCGACATCAATTGTTAAAGGTTCAATTATTGGCCAAACAACTTTCTGGAAGAGTTTAGAAAAGAGTTCTTTGTTTTTTTCAAAGAACTTTTTGTCTAACTGAAACTTCTTCTTTTTGTGAATAATGGATCACAACCTGGATTTACAAATCAAAGATTTTATCATAAGTATTTTTCTTGAAGCGTTCCTTAGCAACCACAAGGAAAGACATAGCTAATTTGTCCTCTAGAAGTGTATAGGCAATACCTAATGCTGCACTTTCAAGTCTCATTAGTATCACAACAAAAGTTTTCTCTGAAATAATATCTCTGATTTCCCAACCGATGTTTTCTAGTTTACTAATGATATCCGGTAAAATCTCATCTATAGCTCCTTTTCTAACTCCTGATCTCTGATGCTTATCAAATCTAGTGGATTTTGATCCATCAAATAAAAAGGTGTTATGTCCATATTCCAGCTTTCTTTCTAGTGTACTGAGAATCATCTTTTGCGGGAATTGACTTGGTTCTGGGATTGGGAACTCACTTTTTGCTCGAGGCTTCTTATCCCTTCGTTTAGATGGTGGTGGTGTTCTGCGCTTCCCAGGTATTGGTTCGGGTATACGTGATTTAGAATCAATTGAAATTTCTGGTTCCGCCATGTGTGATTCAACAACCACATCTCTTCTATCAATATCTGTGGCATCAGCTTGTTTTTGATCTCGTAGTTTCCTTCTTAGTGATGAAGGTACAGCTTCTCTGCCTGCATGAAGAGATGTTCTGGGACGGATTTTTACAACAAAGCTTCTATTCTGTGTTTTTTGATCTGATAACAATCCAACACCAGTTGGCATACTTCTTATGAAATCAGAATCCTCGAATTGCTCAGGAACAGAGGAGGGAACCCGTTTTAGGAAAGCTTTGATGTCATCTTCAAAAGTTAACAGATGGGTTATCATTAAATCAATTTGACTCATGATATTTTTATGCATTGCAGATGGTTGCTGAGTAACTAATACTAGAGCACACCCTGGTTTTCTTCCTTGCTTTGCATATTCTATTAAGGGATCAGTCGCTGCTGTTTTCTTGTTATTTGGCACTAAAACATGAGCTTCATCAATAAGTAACCAAGTAACAGGTATGGAACCATTTGTATCTCCTGACTCTTCAAAAATCTCACCTCGAGAGCTTTTGATTCTAGCTTCAAGAATTTTCCTTGCAATAATTCCAACGAGTAATGCTCGTAAGCTATCACCAATACGAGGATTACTAATATCTAATACAGAGATTTTATTTGGTGTACTTAATCGGGAAAGAGGAGTTCCTACACCCGAGAAGATTCCCCATCTTTTAGCTGCTTCCATTCGTGACCTTATTGCTTGGATAGAGTCATTTCTATATTGGTTTGCAATAGAGGGGTCATCTAGAGCTTCAATAATATCATCAATAGAATAATCCGGTTTTTCTTTTCTAATGATCTGTATTGCTTTCTCTAATACTGTGCCTCTGATTTCATAACGATCAATATCAAACGTTCTACACCAATCTTCTATGTGTAAATCAGATGGCTTCAATGCGAAAGGTGAATCTATTGTTT
>JAHLVZ010000243.1 GCA_019058165.1 Candidatus Heimdallarchaeota archaeon | reverse complement strand
ACCACACACTCTGGGTCGGATCTGCTTTCCAAAGTTTTGTGTTTCCAATCAAGATTTTTATCTACTAGCTCTTGATATTCTGTTTTTAGAAAACCTTCTGGGTCTCTTTTTGTCATAACTAATTCTCCAATATCATTTGATTCTTTACAATTTACGAGATTATTATGCATTTTAAATCTTTTTTCTCAATTTCTATTGTACAAAAGTAATTGGTTCTATGTTGTAAATGATATCTTTTATTTGTCTTTTACTTGTTGCAGGTATTTTTTGTCCTATTGAAAGCAATTTAGCATTTGCCCACTCAAACGTTCCCACAAAATTAACTTGTTCCCATAATCGAATTAGTCCTTCCCAGAATATCATAACGAAAACAATTGTTATAGCTGCTTGCCATAAAGTTGCATCAAATGCTCCTTCTACTGCTTCTGATGCTACATTCCAACCAGTTATCATTTGAACTAAATATCTTGGAATAACTGCAATAATTTCTAATGAAAATATCGTTAATGATATCGCTCCGTATCTCCTCCAATAGCGACTTATTTTCACAAACCTTCCCGTTTTCCCTTTGAATTCTATTAACCATAAACACAAACTCAAAATGCTTAGTTGTCCAAAAGTTGAGATGAAAAATATCTGCGCTGCTTGCCCCATATACATGAATGTATAATCTCCTTTCATAATTCCAATAATTATCATTGTTACATCAATTGGTAGAAGAGCTAACCCAGTTAAGAAGATAAATAATGGCATTCTTCTATCTGGTTTCTTTTGTGATAATCCCATTCCGATTACAGCTCCCATTAATGATACCGCGAAAAATGGGAACATAGGCATGTATTGTCCAACTAGAAAAGCCAAAAATTGTCTCAGAAAGAAATCACCAGCACCCGTAGGTGGCCAATCAAACTGTCTATCGCTCAAATGCACTCCTGGAAATTCATTGAAATTATTGAATATTGCTTGGGAAAGAAATGGAGATGATACGATAATCACTATTATTAAAGAGATATAAATTGAAAATGCTCTTATGTTTTTTTCTTTTCCTTGTGATTTTGGTCTTAAAACTAAGAAATAATGCAATAAGCCTACTAAAATAATACTCCAGCCAATTACATGTAGTGTTCCAAAATCAAAGGAGCGTTTCAACATATAGAAAACAGGATTATCATCGCTAAGTAAAACCGTTTTTCCGAGTAACCCAACTGGATGTAGTATCATTTCGAATAAATATCCATAGACCACTATGATGACCCCCGTTATCACTTGTTTCATCATAATTTTGTTAGGATGCTCTCCTCTTTCCATTCTTTTTTCTGCTGTATAGACATTTACAATTATACTAATCAAAAGAAAAGCACTTGTAAAAGTAGCAAGTATTGCATAAGCACTTGCAATGACCATTATTATGCCTGGTTTGTCTCCAAATCCCTCAGAGTATATTATCCACTCTAGATTGTATGTTGATCGTAATTGATGTCCGGGTATCATAAGAAAAATGCATAATCCTCTGAGAAAATCAAGAGTCAGTATTCTCTTCAATGGCTTTTTCTCTTCTTTTAGTTCCTTTGTTTCCATAGCATTTGGACTATCCAATACTTTGAGAATTCGATTTTCTTCTTCCATTGCATATCCTCTGTTGAATTAATTGCTCGCAATACTTCTTTTGTTAATTTTATTTTGAGTTCTAATTATATAAATTCTTGAGCTAAATAAATGTAATCTGAATATTTAGATTCAATCGAAGTGAAATCTGAGTAAATTTAGAAAATGATTACTTTTATTAATGAAAAGTTGTAGCGTTTTGATAGAAGATTTTTTATCTTAACCTTTTTTGTTAAGAACTTAGGAAGTGAAAAAATACAATGTCAAGAAGACCATCAGCAAAAAAAAGTAGACTAGAAGATGATTTGTTTGATCCGGATAAAGATGTAGAAGAAACCTACGCTGGTTTACCTTTAAGAAATGAACTAGTAGTAGCTACAGTCAGAGAAGTCATGGGGCATGGTGCCTATGTTTCCCTAGATGAGTATGGTGAAATCCGAGCTTATGTTCATATTTCGGAACTCTCAAGAACATGGGTTAAAAACATAAGAGTTCATGTTCGAGAAGGGCAGCGGATTGTCGCGAAAGTTTTACGTATTGATCCCTCAAAAAGACAAATTGATCTTAGTATTAAACGTGTTCCCGAGCAAATGAAGAAATTGAAGCTTTTGGAAGCCAAGCGTGGCCAAACAGCTGCAACTTTATTCAAGATGATTGTTGATAAAATGCCTGAAGCTGAACGCAAAAACGCGGATGACATTATAGATATTTTAGAAACACATCATGAATTGTTATACTATGGGTTGGAATTTACTTCAACTGCTACTCTTAAAGACATAACAAGTTTAGGTATTGAAGAGAATTGGGCAAAAGTCATCCGAAAAATTACCTCTGAAAATATTGTAGCTGCAACTGTGGAAATAAAGGGGACAGCAGAAATTTCTATTCCTGGAGGAGATGGAGTTGTTCATTTACGAGAAGCTTTAATTGCAGGCACAGACAATGTCCGTGAGAAAAACTCCAGCGTCATTATTTATACTGAGGGAAGTCCCAGATATGCATTAGAAGTTCACTCAGAAGATTACAAAATTGCAGAAAGAGCTCTTGAAAATGCTTTAGAAAGAATAGAAGATATAGTTGAGCGACATAATGGGTCTTTCGCTTTTACAAGAAAGAAATAAACTAACAAAAATAACTTGGTGAGTCAACAAATGTCTCTTCATAAATGCTTGAAATGTGGATCATATACTTTGCAGGAAACTTGTACCAAGTGCAAAGAAAAAGCAGTCTCACCTGCTCCTGCAAGATTTTCTATAGAGCATTCTAAGAAATATGGAAAATACCGAAGAGCGTTAATGAAGAAAATGAAACAAGAACAAGAGAATAAATGATCTTCTCACTTTTTTTTATTGAGAAATGGTGCACCTCCCGGGATTTGAACCCGGGTTCCGACCTTGGGAGGGTCGAGTCT
>JAHLVZ010000242.1 GCA_019058165.1 Candidatus Heimdallarchaeota archaeon | reverse complement strand
TTGCTGGAAACAAAGTGGATATTGCAGATCAAAGAAAGGTTTCGACAGAAGAGGCTCAAACTTTTGCGGCTGATAAGAATCTTCTTTACTTGGAAACTTCCGCAAAAACCGGAGTAAGTGTTCCTGATCTTTTTGAAGGTATCGTCAAAGTTATCGTTGATCGAGAGGCAAAGAAAAGAGCAAGTAAAACCAAGAAAGATGAGAAAGAAGAAGAAAAAGAAGGCGAATTCAGCTTCTGGCAAAAAGCTTAATTCAATATTTATCTTTTTTTTATTTATTTTTCCGTAGGCAGTTTTATTTTATTTAGAGGAGTAGCGTTTTCCCACAAGGAATCACTAAAACGCTTCCAAAGCTCAGCAAATGCTTGATTATCAGACCAAGTAGCCATAACACCAAGTTCTATTCCCCCTTCTAACTGAGCATAGGTTCCTTGTAGAATTTCTTGAGAGTCAATAATTACCCAAATAGCATGGAAATTATCTGAAACCCTTACATCTGAAAATTCAGAAAGGGATTTCAAAACATTAACCTCACCAGGATTATCTATCCCATCTTGTCCAGTAATTATAGTTATGCTCTTGAGATGCCCACTAGCTTCGTTGAGAACTTGATCAATACCATGTAAATGTAAATCAAACGGACTATCAATACCAATACAAACATCATTATTAGCATCCATAATCATTTCTTTTATCTTACTGAAAACCGCTTGAGAGCCACGGAGAATCCACAATTCAGGTATGAACGCTTTCTTACTACGTTCATAGAGAGCAAATAATTTATCTTCTGTTTTTTTGAATGTAGTTTCATAATCAGTTCTGAGTTCCTTCATGAACGAATCCGGAGAGCGAGGACGATACCTATTAGTGCTGGTGTCACTTTCTTGAGCAAGAACTAAGCCTCGTTTCTTCAAAGTATCAATAACAGAATACACTTTGTTTGGGGGAACCCCACTTGCTTGCGAAATCTCAGAGGCAGTAGCAACACCAAGACCAACTAGAGCTGTATAGACCTTTGCCTGATACTCCTTGAAGCCTAGCTTCTTCAGCTCCTCTATTACGTCCTCGGTGAAACTCATTCATTTACCACCAGGGTAGTATATGGAAACAAACCATTAAAAGCATTTTCGTTTAATAAACTATTGGAAAGAACAAAATTTGAAAAAAGAAGAGAGGAAAAATGGACCAAAAACAAGGAAAAAAGGTAATAGCTCGGTAATATTGGAATATACTTGGGGAGCTACTGCAACAACTATACGGGTAATATTGGACTTTATAATGGAAAAGAGAGTAATGTATGCTTACCTCACCTCTCACCTCGATAAACTGTCCCCACTTTCTGGGGATCAGTCCTCCACTACATCCGATGGGAGGGAACCTTCTTTACGTCCCTCCCTATTAACCCTTTCGTTTTCAAAATCAGTTCTTAAAATACTCTAAAAATATAAGAGAAAAATAAAGGAAAACGTAAGACTAAGAGCTTTACATAGAAGCAATAGTCTTTTCCCATAATTTAATAGCTTCTTTTAATTCATCTTTAGAGCTGGACCCTCGCTTCCAACGACGGTATTCCACTTGCATTTCGTAGAAAACCCGCGAATGAGGTATGAGATCCATCAATTCTTCTCGAAGATTGAGAATTTCTAGTTTTATGTCTTCATCCTCAATTCTTTTGGTTAGTTTTGCTTTAAAATTATCAAATAATTTGACGATTGCAGGATCTAATTCCTTTGCTTTAGGTTTTGGTTCAGGCTTTGATTCCAGTTTATGCTCAATTTTTATCGGAACAGTTGGAGTGGTTACTGCGGGAGTTGAAACTTGTTCGGGTTGTTGAATTGCTTTTGGTGAAACAGCAGTTTTAGAAGCTTCATTAATCGCTTTTGTGATTTCAGAAACATCGATATTGTGTTTAGATAATAGCTCTTGTAATCGATTGTTTACCATTTCAGATTGCTCTAGAAAAGTTTCGAGACGATCAATTTCTTGTTTCAAATAATCAACTTGTCTCGCTAAAACATCTGCTTCTGCTGACAAAGGAGCTGCTGGCTGACTTGGTTTTACTTCTGTACCATCCATTTGAGTACTATACTTTGGTGGTGCAGGAGCACTTGTAGGATCTACTGTTGATTCTGCGGTAATATCACTGTCATTCAGGGTTTCTTTGAATTGGCTCAGTTTCTCTGTAATCTGTTTTTTGGAATCAGAAATTATTTTCCTGATATCAGAAAGAGATTCTTGAGCAGTTTCATCGGATTCCTCGGTTTCTTGTTGAGATTCAGCTAATAATAAGGCATTTCGCAAATCACGATTTTTTTCACGTAAGACTTTGGTTTGGTTTCTGTAGAAAGCTAATTCCTTTTCTTTCTCTTCTGCAGATTTTTCTTCTTCACTCATTACAATCGATCATCCATTAATTATCTAAAATGATTATTTTTAGTAATCCGTTTTGTTTGATAGTACAAAAAGGGTAAAATAATGTTTTCGTTACAGCTATAAAAAGGGCATTATTAGTGAAAAAGATGATTGAAATGTGAGAAAATCGTTTATTCTATTTTTTCATCCCCAAGTTTTCCACCAGAAAGCAAGTGTACAAAAATAGTGGATGCAATGATGTCCGCGGTTGTTCCTGGATTTATTTTTTCTTCTGCTTCCCTCAATTCTATGTCGAGTTCCTCAAGCTCTCGTCGGCCTTCTAAGGTTAATGCTCCACCAACATCGATGATAGCTGATGCTCGTTTAGAGATTCGTTGTGCTATTTCATCTCCAAATTTCCTAATAACTAAAGTATCAGGATAATTTGAGAGAATAGCTAAGTAAGCATCGATAATTGCTAAGTTAATATCATTTCTTATTGCCAGAGACCATTTCAAAGCAGCTAAGCCGGTTTTAACCGTGATTGGGTACCCAAGAGCTAATTCAAAACAAATGCTATCTCGCTCTTGGTAAAGAGCCATTAATTTTAGTAAATTGACATCATCTGAACGAAGTTCCTCTTCAAGAGAAGGTCCAGTGACATCGTATTGATCTACTT
>JAHLVZ010000241.1 GCA_019058165.1 Candidatus Heimdallarchaeota archaeon | reverse complement strand
CTATTGTTTTGGTTTTATTTTCTTTATCTATTAGAGTTACTTTATTGAAAACACGAAATTTACTACTCATTAGCAAGAATTGTTTATCTTGTGATATATTATTGGCTTGTGTGCTTTGTTCCTCTTCGAGGAGTAGCAGCTGTTTCTGCTTCGTCTTTGATTTTTTCAATAAGTTTTCCTTTACAACAGTTATGTATGTTGGAAAACTCCCTATCGTTTGTAGTAATCCACTCAACATCTTAAAATATGGTTTTCCATCACCATCTTTCTTACAATGATCAATAATTCTATCGAGTATTAACTCAGCTTCATCTAGTTCAATTGTTGTTTTAGTAATTACTGCAATACCAAATTGCCTTTTTTTTCGAGAATAATTTGGATCCCTTAAAGCTATGGTTTTGGCGTATGCTGTTTGTTTCTCAATCTTCCGAACAGAGAATTCAGAAGCCCGAATTATCCACATTAAAAACTGTTCCATCTCTAGATTTCGGGGAAACTCATAATTCATAGGTTGTTTTTTTCGTAAAACCGGTCCTTTCGTGGAATCAAATTCAACTAATAAAGCAATTGTGTTTTTACCTTGATCCATTCTGTTACACCTTGTTATTTATTATTTTCTTAGGAAAGATTTCTACCCTCATTTCTCTCTTTATTCTTTGTAATCATTATACGCTATCTTTAGTTTCTGCAATCCTTTTTTGTTTACCAATCTAGTCATTCCTATATTCGCTAATGGATTGCCAATAAAGAGAGCTAAATAATCTCGCTTAGAGCAATTTATACGAGAGATTAAATTATAGCCCTTCTCGTTCTCCTCTTCCAAGATTACATTCTTCACTCCTTCAATATCTAAATCCTCTTGGAAATCTTCTGTTGCAGAAAAAATTTTAGCTACGTATGCAGCATAAATAATGGTATTTTCTTCTCCAGTAAATGACTCACCTATTAATAATCCATTTGAATCAGTTACTAACACAATTCTAGCCCGTACTTTATCTCTTATCCATTCAGCTAATCGATCAAAATCAATTCGTATGGTACCAACGTGTTTTGCTATAGCTTTCACAAAGGGTTCATGAATGGTTTCAGGATGAGTCACTGTTGTTTCAAAAATTTTGAATTGTACAATAATACTGGGAAATAATTGTTTTAATGGTTCTAAGATCGCTTCTTTTATCCTCATACTGTCAACAGCATCTTCCAAATCTTGCTTATGAGCAAAAATCAAGAAATTACTGCATTCTGGAGAAAGGTCTAATAAATCCTCGATTGATCGCAACAATTCCGCTTGTGCTTCATCGAATCGAGAAGCATCTGAAGAATCAACTACAAAAATAAAGGAACTCACACTGCTAAAATATTCGTTTCGCATGGAACCATGGTATTCATTTATTCTTAGGTCTTCTTGCCCTGGCGGGATAAAGAACACATATTGTTTCTTTAGGAAATCCTTGTTAAAGATCTCAATATCTTTACTAGGAACACGACGTAATGCTGCTTCTATTGGTGTATGTCTTAAGATATCTTGTATTGAACTTTTTCTTGCATTATCCAATCCAGCAATAAGTATTTTTTCGGTTTCCAATTCCTGATTTCGAATTTGCACTAATGTATCCTTCCAATTCAATTTAGTTTTCCAGTGTAAATCTTCAGTAAGAATTTCCACAAATTTTCACTAACAAATTATTGTAATCACTACTATTATCTAAAGAAGACATTAAAAATCCCCGATTTTTTTCAGATTGATAGAAAAATATTTGACTCAGTTATCATTTAAATAAATAAGAACATAGTAAAATACATCAATGTCAAGAAGCCGATATCAGGGGATGAAAGTAGAAATATTCGTGTCTTTAGTCGAGTTAAATTCACCGGTCATAGTCCAAATTCGTTCTCATTAGTACCTTATTCAAATTAAACTACAGCTTACATCATCATTTACTGATATATTACATGCTGTACATAGCATACAGATAGTAGAAAATACTAAAAGAAGAAAATCCATACCTCGTAGTAATATTTAAAAGAGCATAAAAAGCGAACTGTCTGTGTCGCTCTTCCAGCTGGAAATAAAAAAAATTATCTTTTTGACATGGAAAAATCGTCCTAGAAGACTGTGTCAGTGAGGCAAAACTGAATGTCTGAAACTGAAAAAATAACAATAGAAGATAGATGGGTTCTAATAGAAGCAATGGTTAAGGAATTAGGTCTTGTTCGACAACACCTTGACAGTTATAACGAATTTATTCAAGGGGGTATGCAAAATGTTGTCCGCGAAATTGGTAGCATAAAACCTGAAATTCCAAACTATTATGTTAGAATCAATAAAATTGAAATGGATCCGCCAAATATTCGAGAAGCAGATGGATCACTGAATGAAATTTATCCAAGTGAAGCTCGAATAAGGAATTTGACTTATACTGCACCATTATATCTCGATATGACCCCTATTCGTATTGATGATGCCGGGAATGAAATTCCTCGTGAAACATCTAGAGTTTTTGTTGGCAGAATGCCTATTATGCTGAAATCAAAAGTTTGTCCTTTAAGTCGAATGACAGATGAAGAATTGATTAAAGCAGGTGAAGACCCTAATGACCCCGGAGGATATTTCGTTATTAATGGAAGTGAAAGAGTCTTAGTAACCCAAGAAGACTTAGCTCCAAACCGTATTTTAATCGAAACTAAAAAAACAGGTAGCACAACAAGCATGGCTAAAGTTTTTAGCACTGCTCAGGGTGTTCGAGCTCCTGTAACCATGGAACGATCAAAAGACGGGAGTTTGAATGTTAGTTTTCCATCAGTACCAAGAAAGATCCCATTCGCAGTTTTAATGAAAGCATTAGGCCTAGCATCTGACAAAGCAATTGTAGAAGCTGTCTCAGAAGATCCTGAAGTAAGAAAAGCATTAATTCCTTCTCTTGAAGAAGCAGAAGAAGTAACCGATGAAGCCATGTCGCTTGATTTCATAGGAAAGAGGGTGGCTGTTGGGCAAACAATGGATTACCGTATCAAGCGAGCTCGTGAGATTTTAAACAGGTAT
>JAHLVZ010000240.1 GCA_019058165.1 Candidatus Heimdallarchaeota archaeon | reverse complement strand
CTTTATGTGTTGTTTCGCTTTCTAATAAGGGTAAAACTTCTTTGAATATTGGAATTGATTTTTCTAGTTCGCCTATATTCCAATATATAATAGCTTTAAAATAAATCATCCAATTTGGAGTCAATCCAATTTTATTAGCATATTCGATCGATAAGTCAATGTATTCCATTGCTAGATTAAACCTGCCAATTCCTCTATATGATTCAGATAATTTCAAAGAAAAAATGACTATCTTAAGATTATTCTTGGTATCTTTTGCTAATTGAAAACCAGCTTGATAGTGAACTAAAGCATCTTCAAATGCATCTGATTGAAACTCACAAATACCTAGTAATTGATAATAATTGAATAGAATTTCTGAATCAGTTAGTGATTGAACAATCGTAAAACCATAGTTTGCAGTTTCTAAGGCATGTTTGTCTTTACCCATCCAACGTAAACTGGTACCTTTAATCCAGAGTAACCAAGCCTTACGAATCCTAAAATCAACTTCATCTGTTTTTAGATTTTCTGTTAATAATTTTTCTGTTTCTTCAACTTGTAAAACAGTTTTCTTATATTGTTGACCAAATAACAAGCAATGAGCTTTCGCTAAGAAAGCATCTAGTAGTACTAATTGATCACCCAATGTTTCACTTTCAAAAATTGCTGTTTCAAGAATTCCTAAACCTTTTTCCCAAAATCCCATATTTGCAATAAGAAGCGCTTTGATTAGTTGTGCTCTGATGCTATTTTCAGGTTTATGATTTTTCTTTTCAAACTCAGTTAGTTTCTCTGAAGCTTCTGAGAATTTACCTTTATTTTTCAAATTAATTATTTTTTGAAGCTCTTTATTCTTCCCAGCTAACATGAGCAATTCCCCAATTATTTATCTCAAATCTACTAGAACCTAAGAGATACAATTTATATTTGTAATGATAAATTTTCTTGAAAAAAGAAATAAAGAAAAGAACAATTAGCTACGTGTAATTTTTATTTCGTTTTTCTTTTCTACTTTTTTCTTTTCTTTCAAAAATTCCTCGGTTTCTGATTCAAGAACATCTAACTTGAATTCTCTCTCTATAGAACGTTCTCTACTTGCGAGTTCAGCTTCTAAAAGATAAAGAAAAGTTTGTTGTTGATTGCTTTCTTGTGAAAGATGAATGATTGTATCAATCTCATTGCTTAGTTGTTCTAAATCATTATCTGTTAAATCATCTAATGATCCTGAAGAATCTATATCGAAAGTTGTTATTATGAGATTAAGAATAGACTCCATCAAAGAAGAATTCTGAGCTATTTTTTCACTAAAAGAATCAATTAATCTTTTCAGCTCTTTTTCTCCTATTAATGCTATCTCCCCAGGGGTAATTTTTTTCCATGGAAAACTTGCTTTCATTGCATCTTTTATTTTTCTAGTAATTTTTTTTTGTGTGGTTTTAGTTTTCGGTCTTGCTTCTAGTTTAGCTAACTTTTCTTCTAACTCTTTCATTCTTTGTTTTTTGCGTTCGTAATAGGCTCTTTGTCTATCAGCATTTGTAGCATGTTTCCTTGGTCGTCCACCTTTGTTCTTTTCTTCGCTCATTATTTCCTCACATGTATTACTGTGTTATTGGTACTTAAAAGAGTTTCGTATTGTTACAAAAGATTTATAAGGTTTCGTAACAACATAATGTAATAAGACAATACGGAGGGTATACAAAAAAAATGAGACTAAAAGTAAAAATGATTACAATGATAACAGTAGCATTGTTTGTTGCGAACATCTTAGCAATGGCTACAGCACCAGTGAAAGCAACAGATCCCGATCAAATTTTTAAGATTGACATAATTGCAAAAGGCATAGACCAAGACATTTCTGGAGCAACCACTTTTATCAAAGGAAAGATCGAATTCGATAAAGTCACCGGTGAACCTCTTGGCGATGTAAACTTCCACGTAAAAATCTATGATGAATCACACGAAAAGATTTACTCAATGAAAGGTAAACTCAAAGATGGAGCAGTAATGTTTTTACCATATTGGTATTGCAATGTGCGTCAAGTTTACTGGACAAACCTTTGGCTCATCATGGGTGAAGGTGAAATAAAGACTACCGATACAATTCTCACAATAGACTATCGAGGTTTGACTATAACCTTACCCAACACAGGAGGAAAATACATTCCATCAACTATTATGATGCTTGTAAATCCTACTGGTGAATATGTTGGCGGAGTTGATGAACTTGGGGGATGGGCTTTTGCTGGAATCCCAGGATTCGGTGGAGTAACTATTTTAACAAAGTACTTTGAAAGATAGGCCCTTTAGATCTGAGAGAAACTAATTTAGGGTGTTTTTACACCCTTATTTTTCTATTTTTTTTTTATGCATCTTAATAATTTCTGTACTAATCCAGAAAGAGTTTAGTCTTAAGACAAAACATTTATAAGGTTTCGTAACATTGTATTGTAACAAGACAAAAGCAGTTTATGAAATTACTGCTCAAAAAAATGTTGAGAAATAATTCAAAAAATAAAAAGAGGGTGAAAAAAGAATGAATATAAACAAAAAACTCGTCATTATCATACCAATATGCTCAATCCTAATTTTTAGCAGCTTACTAGAAATAAAGCCTTCTAAAGAATATGAGAAATCTGAAGACGGCCAATATTATGCTAATTCAAGCGCTTGGGTGACTTTTCCGTATTACGTGCATCTAGAAGATATGTGCGGGGAAGGAGATGTTATCTATTGGTCATTTTCTGGATCAGTTACATCTATTGGTATAGTTGTATTAATAATGGATTATGATAATTGGTGGTGGTTTGATAATTATGATTTATCTTGGGTCTCTGAATACTGGATTTTATCTGATGGTTCAAATTATGCTGATTCAGGTTGGTGTTCTCCACCAAGATTTGAAAATTGGGTGTTAGTTTTCTGGAATGCTGATCACGGAACTACTTATCTCACATATAATATTGATTCCACAGTCTATGGTGATATTGTTGCCTTAACTTAACCTTATTCAAGTTCTAGTTGGGAATCATGATATACATACCCAATACAATGGGCTACAGTAGGATACGTACCGACCGTAAAAATCG
>JAHLVZ010000239.1 GCA_019058165.1 Candidatus Heimdallarchaeota archaeon | reverse complement strand
GTCCGTAATAATCACCAACGCCAGCATGATCTCTTCCAACAATAAAATGACTACAACCAAAATTCTTACGCATAATAGAATGAAAGATTGCTTCTTTAGGGCCACCGTATCGCATCCTTGTTCTTAGAATGCCCATTGTGGATTTTTCTTTTGGATAATAATTCTCCAATAGAATATTATACGACTCTAATATCACTGGATCCAAGAAATCGTCTTTCTTCTTCTTCCCAATGATTGGATTAACAAATAATCCGTCTACTAATGTTAACGCTGCTTTTTGTACATATTCATGCCCTAAATGTGGCACATTTCTTGTTTGGAATCCCACTACAGTTTTCCATTTCTTCTCTTTGAATATTTTTCGTGTTTCCTCAGGATAGAATGTGTATTCTTTAAATTGTTTAATTTCAGTGTTTATTAGATCAACTTCTCCTGATAACAGAATATCTTGGGAATTCATAACATTAGTTACGCCGGGATGTTCTGTATCTAGAGTTTGAAAAACACTTTCTGCCACTTCTTTTTTCTTGTATGGGAATTTCTCCTCAAGATGCAGAATAGCAATTATTTCCTGTTCACCATTAATTACTGCTATTTCTTCTCCTTTGGAGTATTGATCTGCAACTTTCTTAGATACATCTAGTGTAATTGGTATTGTCCAAGGAAGATTATTGGCAAGTCGATCATTTTTGATTATTGAATCAATATCTTCTTCACCCATGAATCCCTTAAGGGGGCTGAACACTCCATGAGAAATATTGTTTATATCCTCAATTGTTTCGTTAGATATTTTTAGTTGAGGGAGTTCTTTGTACTCTCTGAGGATTTTTTCTCGTTTCTTCTCTGAAACTACTCTATTAATTAACGTACCACCATGTGGATTAATCATATTACTTATCTCCAATTCTTTTTTTAGCTATGCAAGCAGAGCTACTCTACTCCTATAAATCGATGTAATCGCTGTATTGATGGTTTATTAGTTCACTTTTATAAAAAATGAACCTTTGTTTTCGAGTCCCATAATAGTCATAAATGTTTATGACCAAACCATCGCATATAATAAACCAATGTTATTAATAAGTTTATTCAAGAATTTACTATAGACAATTTAATTAGATAAATAGCTAAGTAAAAATGAATAAAATTATTTCAAGAAAATTTATTTGTATTAAAGGATCGGACTTTTCCTACCATTAAAACCTAATTCTAATTTTTTAGGATATCATTTGCAAGAACTTGTATTTTTCTGAGATAATTGCTTTCAGGATAATTTGATGCTATGAAATCGATTTCTTTGTTATAGGAATCTAATTTACTTGTTTGATTGTTGATTTTTGCTAAAGCTATTCCCCATAAGATTCCAAGAGCTGCTTTTTCTTCTATTTGCTGGTTATTTCGATATGATCTAGCAAATTCAATCAGTTCCTCTATGAGTTGTATTGTTACTTTTATTTCTGAAAATCCTGAATCAAGGATTAAGAAATTAATGCCTTCAACAAATTTCACTTGAAGATCTGAGCTATAAGAATGCCTTTTTGCTAATTCCCTAACTAATACTAAAAGTTCAATTTTTTGTTGTTCATCTTCAGCAGAATAAGAAAGAATTCCTTCATTTATTGCTCTGGCAATTTTAATTGGAATTGTTTCATCATCTAAACTAATACGATTTGCTTCTTCTAATTCACTTTTTATTTTGATTAAAACTTCTTTCTTACCTGTTCTTCCTAAATAACTAATTAATCTTACTAAGTTATCAACGAAATTGTATAACTTATAATGCTTTGTCAGGAATTTTTGCCCCTTACTGTTAAGCAATTCTAGTAGAATATTAACTGCATGGTGATCAAAACGAGCTGCCCGAAGAGTTACTGCTCTAACTAAAGGTTCAACTAATTCAATCATCATCATCTGTTCACATATATTCCCAAAATGAGAGAGAATTTCTTCCGGTGTAATATTTAGTGTAGGACTATAGAAACCAAACATTCCAACTGCAAGGATCAGAGCTTTCGCATGTACCATTTGATTCATTAAATACCTATCATTTTCCAATTCGAGTTGCCTTATGAATTCAATTTGCTCTTCGATTTTATTTTCTTTAGTAGCTGGTACAGTTACATCATCACTTTTAGTGATTTGATCTTGTATTTCATCTAAACTTTGTCTATCTTGCGGGATTTCCCCTGTCGCTCGTAAATGTTCTTTTAATTGCTCATCATAATCGATTATTGCATCAACTTCTGCTACTAAACTAACTGGCTGTAATTCAGGACTCTTTTGTTTCGTGATTTCAGAAATTAACATTTCAAGATCATTTAGATCTTCTAAATCAAAAGCAAGTTTTAATCCTCTTCTCCCACTCTTCAATGAATCATATTCTTCTATCCGCATAGTTTTTTGGATTGTAAAGAGCTTCTTCTCAGCCATATGATACTTTTCATCAGTATCTCTCTCTAATTTGAGATCCTTAATTAATTGTAAATCAAGGAAATGATCCCATAATTTGAATTGATCTAAAGTGTAACTTAACCGATAAATATCTCTGAAAAATTCTTTCCCATCTTTTCGGAGAAGATATTCTGAATCTTGAATTACTCTTCTAATCCCGAGTATGCATTCTTCACACTCATTTTTACTATTAACTCGAGCCATGTTAATGATTGCATTAATAGCTCCTTCCTGTAAAATTTCATTAACTTCTTCACCGAGTAAAACAGTTGAAATTCTCGCAGTTTCACCATTCCTTTCTTCTTCAAAGTTACTGATAGCAAAACTACTGAATTGATTGTAAATAAATTTAATAGTTTTACAATTTTGTTCTTCAAGATAAAAGAGGATACTCATAAAAACCTTAGCATCAAGAATTTGTATGGATTCTACAAGCGGGAAAACAGCTGATTTTTGATTCATGATTTCAAGAATCTTTATGATTTCTTTATCGGTACCCCATTTGATTAGTTCAATAGCTGCAGTAGATATTGCAGAATAAATTTTACGATTCTCAGGAAACCTTGCTATGATATCTATAAAATCACTGAAAAGATTAGTTCTATCTTCCCCTCGAGTAGAATAACTG